>CAJCIZ010000088.1 GCA_903970525.1 Myxococcales bacterium
TCCCTACACGACGCTCTTCCGATCTTGCGGATTAACAGAAAAATCTAAATCTTTAATGGATGAATTATTAGATGAAAGTTGTGATGATAATGATGAATCAATAAATTATGAAGAAAATAATCTGTCTCAGATTAAATTCAAACATCTAAAAAAAGATATACCAGGTGCAAAATTAAAAAATATTTCGCATGCCATTCAAAAAATTAATTGTTTGAAACAATTGATGTTACCTGAAGACTTATTATCTGTTCTTTCTATCAAATTAATTAAAAAATATTACCTACGTGTCATGGCTGAGCGTCCGAGCGGTATGATAGAACATAAAGAACATATTCGATACGCAACATTCGCTATGTTTGGTTATTTTAGATCGCAATTGCTCACTGATAGCTTGGCTGATCTGTGTACCAAATTGATACATCAGTTACAAACTAAGTCTGAAAGTTTTGTTGATAAAAAGATATTAGCTGAAGTCAAACGTGTGGATGGCAAATTCGACATATTATACAAACTCTCTTTGAGTGCTTTGGAAAACCCAACGGGAATTATTGAAGAAAAAATATATCCAGCGGTTGGGCAAGAAACATTAAGTAATTTAGTAAAAGAACTTTATTGCAGAGGAAAGTGGTATCAAACGCAAGTGCATATGAAAATGCGTTCGTTATATTCTCATGCTAATAGAAAAGCCTTATTGACATTATTAGATGCTCTGGATTTAAAAACAAACTTAAATGATAGCAAGCCGTTATTAGAGGCAATTAATTTAATAAAATCCAATCGTGATTTGTCAGGAGAATATTTTCCTAGTGATATCAATGTTCCAGTCGAAAATGTGATTTCACAGGAATGGCAGAATGTAGTTATTGTGCAATCAAAAAAGGGAATTCAAAAAATCAATCGAATAAATTATGAAATCTCTGTTCTACAAGAACTGAAAAAACAATTAAATTGCAAGATGATTTGGCTTGAAGGGGCTTTTCGTTACCGCAATCCAAATCATGACCTCCCAAAAGATTTTTATGAAAGACGTGAATATTATTATGGTTTATTGGGATTACCGCTCAAAGCAAAAGAATTTACTACGCCGTTAAAAAATGAACTACACGAAAATTTAAAATCATTAAATCAAAATATTCCTAACAATAAAAAAGTAAAAATTGTTAATAAAAACGGTGGCCATATAAAAGTTTCTCCTTATGACCCACAGGCTGAGCCGGTTAATATTGATAAATTACATCAAGCTATTAAAAAAGAATATGGGACAATCAATTTGATTGATATTTTAAAAGAATCTGATTTGCAAATTGAACTTACTAATTTAATACACACTGTCGCTAGTAGAGAAAATATCCCAAGGGAAGTATTACAATTTAGAATATTATTGTGCTTATACGGAATCGGTACAAATACTGGTTTAAAATGCGTAAGCTCGGCCAATGAATCTGTTACTTATGACGATCTCAAGTACATAAAACGTCGGTTCATCACTGTTGAAAATGTGCGGCTTATACTTGTCAAAATTATCAATAAAATATTGGAAATAAGAGATCCAAGAATCTGGGGAACAGCAACAACGAGTGTCTCCTGTGATTCTAAAAAAATTAGCGTATGGGATCAGAATCTCATGGTGGAGTGGCACGCGCGCTACAAAGGACGAGGCGTCATGGTTTATTGGCATGTAGATGAAAATGCATTATGTATTTACTCGCAATTAAAGACATGTTCGTCATCTGAGGTGGGCGCTATGTTAAAAGGGATATTGCAACATTGTACCGACATGGAGATGAACCAAATCTATTGCGATACACATGGACAAAGCACACTGGCTTTTGGTGTTAGTGAATTATTAGGTTTTGATTTACTTCCAAGACTTAAAAATATTTACGCGCAAAAATTATATTATCCATCAGCGAGCCATAAATGTGAGTATGAGAGTTTAAACTTAATTTTGAAAGAACCTATTAATTCAAAATTAATTGAAGACAATTACGATGAATCGGTTAAGCATATTGTTGCTTTAAAAATTGGAACAATGGATCCTGATGTTTTTGTTAAACGATTCAGCAAAGATAACTATCAGCATCCTGTCTACAAAGCAATAATAGAAATTGGAAAAGCATCAAAAACTATTTTTCTGTGTCGGTGCTTAATGTCAGAAGAATTACGTATTGAAATTCATGAAGCACAAAATATTGTTGAGCGGCTCAACAGTGTGATGGGATTTATTTTTTATGGTAAGCTTGGTGAAATATCGACAAATGTTAAAGAGTACCAGGAACTCAGTATTGTTTGTCTTCACCTATTACAAGCATGCATGTCTTACATTAATACAATTATTTTCCAGAAAGTGTTATCCAGGCCAGAATGGAGAGATGTGTTAACATCTGAAGATAAACGTGCGCTGAATGTGCTGTTCCATTCGCACATCAATCCATATGGATTATTTCCTTTGGATTTGTCAAAACGGCTTGGAATTATTGGAGATGCATTAGAAATGGACAATTACAATGAAGATACGGTGTTGGCAATGGAGACAGAAGAAGAGTTAACTTAACAAAAGTGGCACCTGGTCGAAGCTTCCGTACCCTCCCGCCCTAACGGGGTTTTAATAGAAAACCAGCATTGGGACATCTCTGGCGCCTTAACCAAAACAAAGGAGCTCATAGCCGCATCGGTAACCACCCTTTACGAAGCCGCTTTTGAATCCAATGGGTGTTATGCCCGCGCCGACATTATCCAGTTCAACCCTGAGTCAAAGAAATGGCACATTTATGAGGTAAAATCCTCGACCGGAGTTAAGCCCGAGCACATCATCGACGTTGGCTTGCAATCCTGGATAATAGAAAATAGTGGGATCCCAATAGAACAAATTAACATCTTTCATTTGAACTCAGACTGCAAATATCCCGACCTAAGTTGTTTATTTAAAGC
>CAJCIZ010000089.1 GCA_903970525.1 Myxococcales bacterium
GGGCGAGTCCATATATGACACACATCTAGGGAATCACAGAGAAGGCTGTCTATGCTGTCGCAACAGTTAACGCATCGTGCAATCCCTTCACTAAAGTTGCGAGCTTACCTACACCCCAGTAGTGTAATGTGACAGAGTGCGTTTTTTCATACGCTTCATCTTGATGTAGTGCAACAAGAGTAATATTTGCTTGATGCATCAACTTTAATACTTGCAGCAAGTTCGCTTCATTGAAAGCGATTTCTCCCTCTACGACTGCTGCATCTTCTGTGCCCGCGAATTTGGCTGTCATCACAACATCTGCCAGATTGGCAGTCGTGTTTTTGGGCTTGAGCGTCGTATTGACAGAATAAACACCTTCTTGCTTTAAGGCTTTCACACCCAACGCTGTATTAATGGTTTCAGGATTTAACGTTGTGACACTGGTATCAATAATGCCCGTCGGTAATTCACCTTTTCCACCGCGGGTCTTTTTTATGTCAGCTAATACATTGGACACAGACTGAGCCAACTTTGCTTCATCCCCAGAACCTGCAAAGTGTAAAAACATGATGGTCGGTGATTCCCAGAGGAAATGGTTATGCAACTCTGTCACGGTGAGATTATTTTCTAATACTGACAAGGTGACTGGATTAATTTGGTCTTCTGTGAGAACTAAGTAACCTTTAACCTGCGTTGTATTATTATCACGACTGAATATGGCCCTGGAAGTGAGCCCCATGCCAGGAGAAAGCTTGACACCGTTGACAAGAACGCTGAGGTCAGTGCGTGGGATGGCTATTTTAAACTGCTGTGTACTAGGATCTAAGGTACCTTGCACATGCGTTAACTTTTCAATTTCTTTTGTATCTAGCTGCGTCTGTGTCTGCGGGGGATTCACCGTTTCTGTCGCCGCAAAACTTGCAGATGTCAGTAATGCTGATAAGAAAAGAATTGTAGTAATTTTACCCATAATATCCTCCTGCTGGTATTAACGCTCGCGTGCCAAAATGTTATAAGGTATTAAGAGATGTGTCATCAACTAAATGATAAATTGCGGGTGATAATGAAAGCACAAGGTTCACTTAAATCACTCTGGAGATGGTTTGTACTCAGCGGCCTTCTGCTAGGCTTCCTCAGCTTTTTTTATTTTCGTCTGTATCAATACATGAGCCTCTCATCGCTTAAACAATATCGTGACGTCCTGCTGCAATGGACAGGCATTCATTACTGTCTCACTGTCATGATATTTATCTCACTTTATCTGTTAGCCGTGACCTTCTCTATCCCAGGCATAGGGTCCTTAACCTTGCTGGGAGGATATTTATTTGGACTGGCTGGGACTTTTTATTCTTATTTCAGCGCATTAATAGGCTCCAGTCTGCTCTTTTTTGCGATTCGCAGCACGCTGGGCGATTGGATAGCCGCTCATGCCCGCGGCTGGGTCAAAAAGATGGAAAAAGGCTTCCAAGAAAATGCTTTTAATTACGTGCTTTCATTACGCTTGATTCCTGCTTTCCCATTTTGGGTTGTAAATATCGTGTCAGCTTTATTAGATGTGTCTTTCAAGGCGTTTATTTCAGCAACAGCCATAGGTATTGTACCCGGTGTAATTGTCTATACGATGGTGGGAAATAGTCTGCATACTGTCTTTCAAGAGAACCACACAGCCGATATCAGTATGATGTTAAAGCCTGCCGTTTTATTGCCTATGATAGGTTTATCCTTGCTTGCTCTCTTACCCGTCATTTATCACGCCAGACAAAAAGCGAGACGAAAAAAAAGGACAACATGATGTTGTCCTATGATAATCAAATCAATAGCAATCCGTGCTAAATAACCCATCCTTGGACACGCAAAACGAGGAGTGGTTGAAGAAATCCGTTCAATCACCAAAGCCATCCAAAGCATGTGCGAATACTACAGGAAAACTTCTTAAGAAAAACAAGCGTTTATTAGATTTTTTTGATGTAGTAGCAGAGCAAAAACGCGCTTTATTATAAATGTATCTATTAATCAATATTTTAATTCTTTCTTCCGTAAAAATACCGATAAAAAAATCCGAAATAAAGGTAGAATGTCCTACACGCGTGTAAGCCATATCTCACAAGATGAGCGGGGCTCAGTTGACTCTTTCCCTAAATTAGGAAAAAATGGGATGTTAGATTAAAAAAAAAGGCGGGGTTTAAAGCCCGCCTATAAATGCTCAGATCATAGCAATCCATGCTAAAGTATCCATCCCTGGGCATACAAAACGAGGAGTGGTTGCAAGAATCCTTTCAGTAACCGTGTGTCATCCTTAACACGAGATCAGTCTATCAAGATTTGCAAGAAAAAGTTGGGCCCTTTCAGTGCGTTTTTTTATCTTTTTTCAGCGCCTCTAAAAAATATTATGTTATTCAGTTAGTTATAAAAATTGTCTGGTATTGTCTGCTAAACGTATAGTCAATGTCTTACACGAGCTTGGGCGAGGACTGGCGGGCGGGTGAGACGGTTAGCCGTCATTGCTAACCCGAGCAGAGCGAGGGGGAAGCAATCCAGAGCTCTAAGGCCTGCTAGATTGCTTCGCTACGCTCGCAATGACGAGCTCTTCTATTCCTGCTGTGGCAACACAATATTCAGTTCTAACACAGAACACCCTTCTTGACGTTCCAGCTCAACGCGAACAGCATCTTTATCAATCGCAACATATTTAGCAATAACATCTAACAATTCTTTTTGCATAGACGCTAAATAGTCTGGATGATCACGACGTGCGCGCTCATGCGAAATAATAATCTGTAAACGCTCTTTCGCTTTTTTTGCCGATTTCTGTGGACGGCAAAAATGATTAGTCAGTCTGCTGAAAACATTATTTACTAAGTTCATACAACCTCCTTCTCCTTAAAGCTAAAGATCCGTTTCAGCCAATTTGATTTCTCTTCCAAGAAACGCAACGGCACTTCTTCACCTAAATAACGCGCCACGGCGTCTGCATACGCTTGCCCAGCGTCACTTTCGCTGTCTACAATGACTGGCACACCCGAGTTAGAAGCTTTTAACACTGCAGGAGATTCTGGAATCACACCTAACAAAGGTATCGCTAAAATTTCATTCACATCTTCAAGGCTTAACATTTCACCTTTGCTCACACGTTTTGGTGAATAGCGTGTTAATAATAAATGCTCGGTAATTTTACCATTGCCTTCTTCTGCTCTTTTCGTTTTGCTCGACAATAACCCTAACATTCTGTCTGAATCGCGCACAGAAGACACTTCTGGGTTGGTCACAACAATCGCGCTGTCTGCATAATACATGGCGAGTTGTGCGCCACGCTCAATACCGGCAGGAGAATCACACACAATGTAATCAAATGTTTTACGGAGTTCATCTAATACAGTACCAACGCCTTCCAACGTCAACGCATCTTTATCACGCGTTTGGGACGCAGGTAAAATATAGAGTTCTTTATTGTGTTTATCACGAATTAAAGCTTGGTTTAAATTCGCTTCACCACGAATCACATTCACAAAGTCATATACCACTCTGCGCTCACAACCCATAATTAAATCTAAGTTACGTAAGCCAATATCAAAATCTATTACTGCGGTTTTAAATCCACGATTCGCTAACCCTACAGCGAAAGATGCGCTAGTGGTAGTTTTACCTACACCGCCTTTTCCTGAGGTGACGACAATAATTTTTGTCACGGTTATCTCCTTTAAAATTAAATTTTTGCAATCTTCACTTGTTCTTTTTCTAAATAAATTTGAACCGCGGCGTCTTTTAATGAAAGCGCTTGTATTTCTTCCTTCACTAAATAGTAACCCGCAATCGCAACTAATTCCGCCTCTAGTGTACGGCAAAAGATACGTGCTTGGGTATCGCCTTGTACGCCTGCTAACGCTCTACCACGCAATGGTCCATACACATGAATATTCCCATCCGCCATTAATTCTGCCCCTGCACTGACAGGCGCATTGACTATCAAATCAGTGTCTTTGGCATAAACCTGCATGCCAGAACGTATGGGTGTGGTAATTAATTTAGCACTATAAGCTGCTTTTTGTAGTTTTTGGGGTTCTGCTGAAATAACTTCTTGTACGACGGGCGCTTCGTCAGTCACTTCTTGTGCGACGGGCTTGGCTTTTCCTGCTGCAACTTTAGGAATACCGAGATCAACCGCCGCCTGATTCTGCTCGTCACTGCCGCCACGCACACCCATAGGAACCAAGTTGTGATCGATTAATATGCGCTTGATGCGTGCAAAATCCAGCTCTCCTAGATGTTTAATACCATCTAGATCAATGATCACTGGCGAACCAATAAAGAAATTCGGCGCTTTATTAATCGCTGCTGATAATTGCTGAGTCAACTCATCCAAATCATAGCGGGTTAATTGCAAAATGGTGCAAGGTGAGAAACTGGTCTTCAGTTGAAAACATTGTTTGTGCTCGGTCGCTAAGGCGGTATCTGACATAGTTAATCCCGAAAATTTTCAAATTGGACTGGCATATCGAGTTTGGCACTGCGTAAAAAAGCAATCACTTCTTGCAAATCATCGCGTTTTTTCCCTGTCACTCGCACTTGCTCACCCTGGATAGCGGCCTGGACTTTAATATTAGATT
>CAJCIZ010000090.1 GCA_903970525.1 Myxococcales bacterium
TTGTTTTGCGCTCAAACCCGCCAGGTGAAGCGTTTGCTCTCACTAAATTTTGCATTTCAACATTTGCTGTAATGCGCCTGTCTCGATCACCGTGAAGATCAATAATTTTTTGCGCTAACCATTCACCAGTCTTTAAATCTTGTATTAATTTCACTTTACCAATCGCGCCTTCCCCGAGATGTTTATCATGTTCTTTCCCTTGATAAACAGCGAAATAACGGACCTCGCCAGTTTCTGGATTAATAAAACGCTCAACCGTTGCCTGTTTAAATGAACTATCTGCTGTAGCATGCAACAAAGGAAATTTTAATCGATGTAAATTAACATTTGCTTTAAAAGCCTTTTCAATTTCTGAAAATTGTTGTTCTGTAAATAACCTGCCATTTTCATTGAGATGCGCAATATCTACCTTATTTGATAATCGTGGCAGCGCTTTTCCTGGCGCAACAGATGGGGCAGATGTGCTGCCTGCAAGTATCGAATTGTCAGCTACCCTTTGTTTAACAGGCGCTGCAACGATAGAAGAGTCTACCGCAGACATCGCATCACTAACCCGGCCCATGACCCCCATAACAAGATGATTTGCCTTTTGAAAAACCATGGATGCAACAGCTGTACTACCCCTTGACTCTCTTTGTTGCGACAACTGATACAACTCATCTTCCCTAGTCTTTTGCTCGGGATCTTTAATAACCCAACGGTCAATATTGGATGCTGCAGGATGTAATTTTTCATTGGCTACTTGCATTCGCAACAATTCACGCGCTAGCCTCCGCTTAACTGGCATACCCGTCGGCCCCTTTGCGTAATCTATCTGACCCCTGTATGCGCCGACATAGGGAATAATTGGCTCAGATAATTTAGCCTGCTGGCTCTTCTGCATAAAATCAATAAATGACTGATTATTTCTCACTAACGCACCAAATTTCTCTAACAGCATCAAAGAGTCTTGTGTAAGCCCAGCCTTTGTTGATTGTAAACGATCAATTGATTGGTTGCGCAATGCACTATAAATCATCATGGCAGTATGAAGATCACCTTTATCAAAACAAGTTGCCATGACGTTCACCCACTTTTGCATTGCTAGTGTTCGAGCGTCCACTGATTCAGATCCTAAAATATCGCCACACACTTGCAGCGTAAGATTATTACTAGCACTAACCACCCTTTGCCAGCTTGGATCTGCGTCCACACCGCCTTTAACATTCGTGAAATTTTCTAATCCCAAAAATAACTGACGACTAACTGCCGTTAGATCATTTGCAATCGCTGCTATTTGTTGTTGATATGCTGATTGAAAAGTGCCACTCAATTTTTTACTTTTTCTCATTACTTTCATCCGAGCAGGATTACTCATAATAGATTCGAGTTGTTGCATATTACTCGGATCTGTTGGATTTTCTTTTATTTTTTTTAAAATTGTTTTTATATTTTTCTTTCTTGTCATGCCGCACTCCCCCACTCAGATGAGAAGTCAACCACCTGATAAGAGTATAGTGCACCGCATCAAATACGGCTGGCACCAATATTTAATTTATTAACTTGTTGAAAATAAAGTATTAGTTAATCTACTAACTTATGACACATCTTTATAGCGCCGCCAGGAAGGCTGCTCATAACGTGGATAAAAAAGAGTATCGCCGTTATCTGAGATACTCGATGCGGCGCTTGCCCTATTTTGTTCGCTACTTCGCATTGCAAGCACCGTACTATCACCGTCAGCAAAAGATGATAAAATGGCCTGCGGTCCAAAGAAATAAATGCTGCTTCTGTTTCTTGCATCTAAAAAAGCTTTATTAACTGCATTCACATTCATATGAGCATTGTCACTTGTTCTTGCATAAAGCGTATGGGCAATTAACGTTCGCGCAAAAATACTGGCTGCATTCATCGCTTCTAACTTTACAATATCAGCACGGCCCAATAACCCAATCTCTGCTTCATGCACTGCAAGCGCTTCAAGACGATGACTTGCTATACCATCAATCCATACACGTGATTTCTCAGCTGCTTTCACCTTCTGCAAGTTTATCGCACGTCCAAGAATGGACACTGTACCAGCATCATGCGCATCAATACGTAATCCGGTACTATAAGCACCTAAAATGGCAACATCGCTCTTGCCACTTTGTTTAACTGAATGAAGGCCAACTTGACCTGATACTCTCACCCAGCCATTACCTTTTGCTTCAATATCTGCTTCATATGCATTAACGCCAAAAAGGGTTAATCTAGCGGTATCGCGCTGATCAATACACTGCAATCGAAGTGGGCCAGACAAATAAGCAAGCGAATTTTTTTCAGCACGAATACAAAAACCATCACTCTTTAACGAAACACCTTCAACAAACGATTCGCCATCCAACCAAAGTCGATGTAAATTGGTCACGCCGATTCGAATAATCACATGACGAAGTGGTGTTGGATGTTTACCAAGTTGAGAAATAAATAGCGTATCGTTACGCACTTTAACAACAATTTGTCTAATCTCTGCGTATGGGCCATAAAGATAAACAGAA
>CAJCIZ010000091.1 GCA_903970525.1 Myxococcales bacterium
GTCAAAACAACAAAGCAAAAGTGGTAATCAGAAAATCATACGGATTTAAGACAGCTGAAATCCTTCAAATATCGCTGTATCATAAGCTCGGCAAGCTTCCGGTTCCAAAATTAGCCCACAAATATTTTTAACGAACCCAAAAAACAAAGATCGCCGCACACGTGAATACCTAACTGACACTGAAATAGAAAAACTAAGAAAAGCTGCTAGAAATACAGGCCGTCACGGCATCCGCGATGACGCACTGATCTTGCTGATGTTTCGTCATGGATTACGGGTTAGCGAAGTCACCACCTTGCGGTGGGATCAAATCGATTTGCAAAAAGGCTTGCTGCATGTCATACGCTTAAAAAATGGTTTGCCAGCAACTCATCCTATCCGTGGTACAGAGCTTCGTGCCTTACGCCAATTACAACGCCGTTACCCTGACTCCCCTTATGTGTTTGTCTCTGAACGCAAAGCCCCACTGACCGACAGAGCTATTCATCATATCGTCGCGCGTGCAGGGGAAAACGCCAATTTTTCTTTTTCCATTCATCCACACATGTTACGCCATAGCACCGGCTTTTACTTAGCCAATAAAGGCTGTGATACTCGCGCTATTCAAAGCTATTTAGGCCATGCCAATATTAAAAACACTGTCATTTACACCGAAATTTCACCACAGCGGTTTAAAGATTTTTTTAAAGATTAACGATGTTTGCCAACTAGACAGATCTCTTGATATGATGATGCCTCATCTGATGCAACAGATAGAGACATGGACGAGCATCTTAATGCTTTAATAAATGGATATGTTTACTTATGAAAAAAATTCTAACCGCTCTTATTTGTTTATCGTTTTCTTTACCTGTTATGGCTAATACTGATTATAAGAATGAGGTTAGTCCCGCTGGTAGCCAGAATAATGGGTGGTGGTCACCTGCACGACTTTCTGTTGGTGCGTATGGTGGCTATGGTGTTGCCAGTGGTGCTTATAAACAAGATGGTCAGTATGCACAAACACGCTTAAGCTTGGGCCTGCGTGCAGCGGAATATAATGTCCTAACCTTAGGTGTGGAAGCCGGTGTGCAATCGGGTAATTCTATGCGCTTGGCTGCAAGCGATACGCTTATTGCAACTGCTGGTGGTATGCCTATTCAATCCACACTAAAACCTTTAGTCGATCTTCTCCTTACAGTTAAAGGTCAACTACTTCCTAACAATCCTCTTTTTGGGATACTAAAAGGTGGTGTGGCTTATAGACAGCTAACATTGGAAGGGCGATCTTCTACACGCGATGGATTAAGACAGTTAGACGGTGAGTTTCAAGCAGGATTAGCCTATAGCATGACAAGTCATGCAACAATAACAGCTTTCTACCAAGGCATTTATTCAGGTGCTAACGCGGGCTTAGCCATTAATACAGCCGGTGATGTCACTATCAGTCGCATCCCCACTCAACAAGCCGGTTTTTTAGGGTTTGAGTATTCGCTCTAAACAACTTTTTGGGTTGTTACTTTAGTAAAATCTTCACCGATAAAGTAACGCTTTTGCCACCAGGGAGAAAGATGCGTTAACAGCATCTTTCTTCTGAGGCGGTAAGTTTTATAGTGTTTCATGATGCCTAAGTAAGAATTGATACTGCTTAAGAAAGTTAATTTTTCTTGTTTACTCGGCGGATTATTCCTTACCACACTATTTTGTTTTTCAATAGCCGCATAAAAATTACCTTTTGTGCGATTTGTAATATAAATACGGTGTGGTTTTATGACAACACCTAAAAATTTCACTCCCAAAGAATAGTGCTGTAAATAAATTTTCTTAGGATGTAAGGTGAGCCTTAATTTCTCTTGCAAAAACTCGTCAACTTTAGGGATCAACGCTTGTAAATAATCCTTAGATTCATGCACAAAAATGCTATCGTCAACGTATCTACCGTAGAAACGCAACCCCACGTCATGTTTGATAAAATGATCAAAACTATTCATATAAAAATTAGCGAACACTTGGCTGGTTAAATTGCCTATAGGTAACCCACAATAGGGACGCGCATGGAATAAACTCTTATCCTTAGGCAAGCCCTCCCAATCACTAAGCTTGCCTTTGATAATGCAGCCATGGGTAGGATCGTTGTAAATTATTTTTTGACATAACGACAACATCAAGTCTCGATCCGAATGTTGGTATTTCGCTTTGATAAAATTTTGTAATTTCGCAAACAGAATATGCTTATCAATATGCATAAAAAAGCCTTGTATATCTAGCTTTAGCACATAACAATCTTTTGCATAATTATGAGAACATTTCCGAATAAAACCATCTGCACGTTTGATACCAAGATGGGTACCTTTATTCATACGACAAGCATAGCTGTCATGGATAAATGCTTTTTCAAACAAGGGGTTCAATTTATTAAAAACAAGATGATGCACCACCCTATCTCTAAAATCTGCCGCAAAAATCTCTCGCTTTACGGGCTTATCGACGATAAAAGCAATTGATTTACCTGGCTGATAAGTGCCTTGATTTATTTCATCACATAACACAATCAAGTTATGTTCATAATCAGCTTCAAAACGGATCGCATTAAGGGTATTACGTTTATTGCTACGACAATTAAAATACGCTTCAAATAATTCGGACAATTCAATTTTAGCGCTAGCCCGAGGTGATTCGTCTAATAGGTCAAAAAAATGTTGTTGCTGCATGCGTGTTTACTTCAAAATTAACTGGCAGCTACTAACCGCCAGCTTCTTCTTATCTTGTGTTTAAAACCCCTCACACACCTAACTCTAAAGACATTAGTCTTATTATTGGTGTTCTGGTTGCCATTATTGAAGTTGAAGTTCCACGCATTAGCAGCCGAGGACTCCGTAGAGCTCCAATAACTAGCGTTTAAATAAAGGTGTTTTAATAAAAACAAGGCGTCTTGTTTTTATATTAATTTACTGCTCTTCGATAAGAAGATCAGTCCCTTTATCGCTTTTAAACAAAAGTTTGCACGCTCACTGCCACCGTAGCAACAATGATTCTGGCATTATACAGGGCTCGCATTTCGCCAGCCTGTAACCTGTTTGCTTATGCTATCCATCAATACGCTAAGTGCCGCTTGCTTTTTGATGGATAAGATTTTCATATCCGTACATAAGCGTATTTCTAGTTTGAGCAATTCAAAATCATCTAAAAAAGCCTCTAAATGTACTTTTTTAGTTGATGATTTGTTTGCCCGGTAAATACTTCTTACCAATTGTAACGCATCCCTCTTCATATCCTGACCTAAGGTATACTTATATTCTTTTGAAAAATCTGAAGTATATTCAAAAATTTTCAAAATCAATTGATAAGTGTCACGATAAACCGGTAACTCATAATACAATGCCATAAAAATAAAATCGACCGCTTCGCGGTAAAATAGTTAAATAGATAAATAGTTAAAAAGCCCTCACACACCTAACTCTCAAGCCACCAGTCTTATTATAGGTGCCCTGGTTGCCATTATCGAAGTAGAAGTACCACGCATTAGCAGCCGAGGACTCCGTAGAGCTCCAATATTGCGTCGGAGAGGTATTGATATCAACAAATGCACCTCCTGAATTGGCAAGTGCTGTGTTCGTAATGGCCATTTGATTCACAAACATCATAGCGAGCTCCTGGAGAGAAGGTAAATACCAATCTGCAAAACCTTGGGCTGAGCTAGTGGCACAGGCGCTAGCCGCTGGATATGTCGTCCCTGGAGTCGCTAGGATTTTAGCAGTATTAAACGTACCACTGTTTTTACCTTGATAAGCCCCATTTAAAGTTGCACCCGTTGTCGTGCTAGCTACGCTCCATTGAAATGTCCCGGATTGATCTGCAATATCTGCTATAAGCCCATGTATAGCCGGTGATGCTGATGGATCCAACCAATAAATCACTCCGCCTTGATAAAATTCACCTACAAAATGACCGCTTGCACCTGTTGCGCTAATGACACTACCGGCAATACTAATCCCAGACCCTGCGGTATAAGTTATCCCTGGACTGGTATTACTAATTACTCCTCCCGCAATACCAATCCCAGTACCGGCTGTGTAAGTTATCCCTGGACTGGTATTACTAATGACACTGCCGGTGATACCAATCCCAGACCCTGCGGTATAAATTGTACCTGCAGGAAGATTACTTATCTGTGTTTGTAATGTAGTTTGTAAATTTTGTATCTGTATATTAACATACTCTATGGAGGCTGGATTGGCCGCATAGACCGAAGTGACACATCCTAATGTACAAATGGAGCCCGCTATAAGTCTTTTAAAATTTTTCATGCCATTTCCTTTTTAATGGTAAGTTTAATTCCTTTATTCCTAACAACTGTATTCTGACTTATATGCTTCAACTTAAACAAGGATAAATGTCTTTCGCTGATGCTACCCCAGAAAATGGGCATGCGAATTTACGAGCATCACGCACCATCTTGCCCACTAACTCGAACCATTGGCCAATTTATTCACCTCAGCGTCACTCATCCCAGAATATTCATTCTTAATTTTTTGTTTTTCATCTTCAAATAATTTCTCATGGTTGTTGGTTTGCCCTAAAGCAAGATTACTCAACCAATCTTGTTGGCGTTTAGACAGCTTTGGCCAAAAACTTTCAAGCACATGCCCTGCTTGATACGTTCTGATTTGTTGATCTGTCAACGGCAGCGTAGGCGCAGGCATTAACCACCAAACTATCAATAAACTGGCAGCAATAGAACTGAGCACTGTTACTGCAATAGTTTTCCAGTGACTCCAATTAAGAGAAGATTGATATTCAACAAGCATTCTTTCGGCCTGCCTAACAGACTCTTTAATTTTTCCGGCAGAGTCATCAAGAGCTCTATTGACCGCATGAGACACCGTATTAGGTAGCATTGTTGCAATACTTTCCGTCGCTTGCTCAAGGCCTTTTTTTAATTTTGCTATCGTGTAATCTTCAATCTTGGAAAAACGCTCAACCTCTGATGCAAATTCCTGAACAAATTTTTCAATGTTAGCGCCCTGTTTTGCTGCAATTTTACGGTCTTTTGACCATTGCTCGTGAAGCGTCACAAATTGAAATAAAATAGATTCCAAATGTTCTTCTTGGGTTAAAATATTTTCTTCTGGCTCTTCAAAAAGAGTATCGTCATTACTTTCATCACTCATCACACACCTCTATCGTTCTCGACCTAAATCACGTTCTCGTTGACATTCTTTTGCGTGCCTGTCAACTTGTTTTGACACAGGTTCACTGTGCTGACGCACATATTCCATGACCTCTTTTTGGCGAGACATTTTATCCGCTAATTTTGCAATGTGGTCTTGTGCTAAATATTTTGATCGACCGCCTTTCTCAATGATTTGTTCTAAACGCTTAAATTCCGTGATAAGCGATAAAGCTTTTTTCTCATGCTCTGGCCGCATTTCATTGCGCAACTGCTCGGCGCGTTCTGGATGCTTTGCTTCAAACTGTCGTTTAAATTCGCTTAAATCGTTATCAAGACGCTTATCCTTATGTGCGGATGCATCACCCCTATCACGGGTAATATCGCGTCGTGATCCACGCGCAATTTTAGTAGCGTTTGTAAATTCCCTTAATTTTTCTTGTCGCATGAAGCGTTCTTCATCTCGCGACAACGTTTTGTTTTTATCTAAAATATTTTCTGCGGCACGGTTGAGATTAGAAAATTCTTCAACCCCACGAGCTGCGGCAAATTCTTTTTGCGGTCGCACATCGGTATAATCCAACGTCACATCTTTAGCACGATCACGATTAAGTGTTCTTACCAAATCATTCAATTTCGGGAAAGTATCTCGCCCATAAAATAAATCACTACTTTCTCTATGCCGGCTCATTGCAACATAGCTGGACTGTGAATCAAGATACTGAGACGCTAATACATAGCTACGATCAACCGTCACCCCTTGTGCCTTATGGATGGTCGCAGCATACCCATGATCAAGATGATTGTAATGTTCCATGGTAATGGTAACCGTAACCGCCCGGCCTAGCTCATTGGCCTTGCGTCCATCACCATCTAATCGAACGATCATCCGATTATCTTTAATTCCCTCAATTGTCCCAAGCGTCCCATTCATCACACCCAGCGACCTGTCGTTCTTTAAAAAATAAACACGATCTTTTTCCGCAAATGCCCGCTCCCCTCGCTCTGTTTGAAAAAGGACATCTTGCCCTAGCTCACCCTGAGTCTGTCGGTGTGATCGTGCTAACTGGTTAAGTTCCGACACATCGTTTTTGTTATAAGCTAACATGATCTGTGTTTTAGCAGGCTCATTTAACCGAGCATCATTCCACACGGCAACCAATGCTGTTTTAGCAAGAGCCTTAGTCTCAAAATCGTGCACATGATCATGCTTAACATAACGATCAAGGGCTAAATCAGTTTTTCCTAGTGCAAAGTCTTTTGTTGCCTGCCGCTGCCACTCATCCTGCTGTCGTCTTATATCAGTCAATTCTACATAATGGGTGCGCTCAGCAATCGCGCGAAAGGCCGCCCCTGCCTCAATGGCCTGTAGCTGCTGTGGATCACCCACTAAAACGACCTTAGCACCACCAGAAGAAGCTTTATCCATCAAGCTAGCCATCTGACGTGAGGATAGCATTCCTGCCTCATCCACCACTAAAATATCTTTTTTGGTGAGAGACTGCTCCCCCTTGTCCCAATAATAACTACGGCTCGCAAACGTCCTGCTAGCAATGCCGCTACTGCCTTCCAAGTTCTCTGCTGCAATACCTGAAAGTGTCACACCTGACACCGTAAAACCCTCTCTTTCCCACGCATCACGAGCAGCACCCAACAAATAGCTTTTACCCGTCCCTGCAAACCCCACCACGCATTTTAAATCACCCGAGCCTACCAAGTGATCAAATGCTGTTTTTTGTTCTAGCGTTAGATTCTTAGCTGTCAGTGCTTTTTCTTGGAAACCCTGACGTACCGCATGGGAACCATCACGAGAAAGCCCTACCGCACGTTCCATCATCCGACTTTCAATGTTAAGCATTTCTTTTGTTGTGAACCGTTGGCGACCATTATCATCCACCCCAAGCGCTACCATTTCATCGAATGATTTTACTTTTTCATAAACTAAAGAAAACTGCTCAGAGTCTGCTGTATGACGGTTAATAAACCGCGCAAGGTCTTGATGGGTAAAGGTCGATTGTTGCCTTGTAATAGCATGTAATGCAATTTCAGGGTTAGCCAGAAGCTTATCACCATTTTCTAACGCAATACGCAGGTGATCTTCCATCCTAACTAAACGATCTTTAGCAACAGCAGCCCCGATTTTATGCTGTGGTTCAAGGGAAATACCTTGCTCAGCTAACGTCCGATGATCAATCGTCAATTCATGGCCATTCAATGCAAGATGACGATTAGTAGCAAGAGCCCATTCCTCTCGCCATGAGAGCAATAAAGCTTTGTCGTTCCACTCACGTACCTTCTGGCCAAACCCATTTTCCGTCACTTCCCGCATGGTAAGCATCACATGCGCATGTGGGTGAAATTGCCCATCGGGTGATTTGTCATTATGAATACAAAGGTCAGCAACCATACCCTGCCTAACAAAACTTTCTTTTACGAATTCTTGAGCCAAAGAAATATTCTGCTCCAATGTCAGTTCACGCGGCAATGCAAAGTTAAATTCGCGCGCAAGCTGAGCGTCTTTACGCTTTTCAATTAATTCAACAGTATTCCATAACGTTTCACGGTTCGATAAATTAGCAGGTGCATTTTCAGGTAATAGTATTTCGGTGTAGGCAACATCCTGTTTTTTCGTGTAGTCATGGTCTCTATCGTACTTCTCATCGTGTAATTTTTCAGCGGATCGATAGGCAGCGCAAGCAACGGCACTTCTGCCTTGTGATCTTGAGATTACCGTCCCGCTAAAATGATAGATAGCCATATTGCTTTTTCAAATTCCATGTTTTGATTATTTTAAGTCCAACAAACACAATTTTCTAATTTCAAAATGTACTTTACCAGAGCGGACGTTGCGCAGCAACGTATAAGCGCACACTTCAATCGTCAGTGTGACTTCTAATGTGCTCGCTATCGCTCGCTCATCTCTATACTATTCAATCTTGCTTTTAACCAACTGTGGTGTATGATTTTATTGCTTCGTACTTAATATCTATAAGGCAATAGCATGTCAAAATCTAAACAATCATTAGAACGACTAAAAGAACAACGTGAGAAATTAAATGCTCGCATTCAAGCACAAGAGTCACGTCTTAGAAATACAGAACGAAAGAAAGATACCAGACGAAAAATATTGATCGGTTCTTATTTCATTGATGAAGCACAAAAAGAAAATAAAATAGATTCTCTAAAAACGCTAATGGAGGTCTGGCCGGGATCCTGGCTAAAAGGTATCAAATCTCACCGCGCATCTCCAGCTACGGGCTAAATCCACCTACTTGCTAAAAATCTAGTATCATTCTCATAAGCCAAGCACCATAGCTCCTCATATCAAACCAGCACCTGCGGCGATGAGTAATATTTTTTCGCCTGAAATAAAGGGGTTGGCAAGACTTGAGATTGATAACGAAAGTGGAATACTTGCTGCTGATGAATTTCCATATTCACTGATCGTAGACACTATTTTTTCAGCATCAATTCCCAATTTTATCGCTACACTTTCAAAAATACGTATATTAGCCTGATGTGGAGATCCGGCCCCCCAATTTAACTAATGTTTCTCGTGCGATTTGATGGGCACAAACTTTACTTCTAACTTGCAATTTACAGCACTGGCATACTTGCGTAGTGTTTCGATCGTCGGAGAATGCTTGTGCTGTCCGCCTCCTGTTTCTAATCGACCAACCACCGAGGTGGTCGTTTTCATTACCTTGGCAACTTCATTTTGAGTTTTACCGGCCTTTTTTCTTACCTTCAACATTGTATCAAGAAGATCAAACTCTTCTTCCAGAGCATCATATGCTTTCTTTACGCCTGGTTTTCGTAAGGCTTGTTTAACCAATTGTTCGTGTGTGCGTTTAGACATTGTCTTTTACCTCCCGCATTCGCTTTCTTGCTAGCGCCAATTCTTTATTTGGGGTCTTCTCAGTCTTCTTTATAATGCAATGCAGCATATAAATTTTCTTACCCACCATCGTACAATAAAATACTCTCGCAATACCCTCTTTCCCTTTTAATCGTAGCTCAAATAAGCCTTTTCCTAAAGGCTCCGTGCGAGGCATTCCAAGGTCAGAGCCATGCTCTTTCATTAGGTCAGTCAGCTTAATATATCTAGCCAATAGCGTGTCAGGAAGCGCAAATATTTCTTCTTCGAGACCTTCATCGTAGTATTCTATTTTCCATGTCATAACCATATTATAGCATAAATGCTATAGATAACAACTCTCACACAAATACGTAGCTACTCTTACCTAAGATTTAATTATTATCAATGATATATGAGTCTCTTGGGTGCCCTGACATATTGCATAAACTCGCTTTCCATTATAATCTCCAATGAAAGTTTTTAAATTGTATGGATGCAGACTTGAAAAACAGCAGCGACAAAATCAAACGCTGGAACTTGGCCGACATGTTAGATATCGGCCGTCGCTTGTTTACTAAAATCCATAAAAGAAAGCGTGCCGCGAATCACAATCACGAAATCCATTATCTTGCCCGAGAAATTACTGACTGGCTGCCACAAGGTATCCAATCTATGATCGATGGCAGCTATTCACCACGCCATTTAAAGCGCTATTATTTTGTAGATGAAATGGTTGATCAACTTCATATCTCTGATCGTATTTTACAACATATTTTGTTGAAACAACTAAAGCCTACATTTAAACACGTCATGAGTGAGAATTGCTATCATCTTTACGGCCCAACAGGTGTGAAATATGCAACGCAAAGAATTCGACAAATTCTGCAAGAAGGACAATGCAATTATGTGTTGCGCGTTGACATAAAATCCTTTTACAAATCTATACAACATCATAAGTTAATTCAAGATATCAAAGAGCATTATGATGATCCTAAAGTTCAAGCAATGCTTGAAAATATAATTACTAATCCTATTGAAACCCCACGCGGATATAAAAACCCAGGACACGGCCTTGCATTACGCGGACCATTATCGCAATTTTTTAGCGGGATTTTTCTTAAAAAATTAGATGATGCATTTAATCACATGGATGTGGATTATCTACGCTATCAAGATGATGGCGCGAGGCGCAAGCCTCAGTTCAAGCCGGTGAAAGTCCGGTCACGGGAATTGGCTATGGACCCGTGTAGCGTGGGCACAGGCATGATTTGGTAACTGATCATGTCGAAGCAGATGC
>CAJCIZ010000092.1 GCA_903970525.1 Myxococcales bacterium
CCCGATAGCTATCGGGACATGGTTCAGAATTAAGAAATTGTCAAAATTTGCTTATCAACAACAAAAGGTTAATTATCATTATATTTGTTATTGTTACTGAATTATAGACAATAAATCAAGAAATGGAAACTGCTTCAAAACTCACCAACCTGCAAATCGAATTGTTAAAGCTGTTTCAATACGAACTGCCCGAAAACCAGTTGCAGGAGATTAAAAACATACTGGCAAAATATTTTGCCAAAACGGCAACCAATGAAATGGATAAATTATGGGACGAGCATAACTGGAGCAATGACCTGATGAAAGAATGGGCTGGTGAACATTTAAGAAAGAAGCAATAATCCGTTAATCACTATCTTTGTATATGAGCAACTGGAAAGAACGCATTACCACAAATCCTGCCCAATGTGGCGGAAGGCCCTGTATCCGCAGTATGCGTATCCGGGTGGTTGATGTTTTGGACCTGCTCGCCGCCGGTTTAACCCAGGAACAGTTACTGGAAGAATTACCCGATCTCGAACCTTTGGACATTGAGGCAGCCCTAAAATACGCGGCCAGTAAACTCGATCATGCAATCATCGCTGCATGACTACGATTTGGATCGATGCACAGCTTTCCCCGGCTATCGCCAAATGGATAAATGCTAACTTCACGGAAATAAATGCCGTAGCGTTATGAACCATTGGCTTGCAAACTGATGAGGACTATGATATTTTTCGTAAGGCACGCAAAGCCCGGGTAATCGTAATGAGTAAGGATTACGATTTTGTGAAATTAATTGAACTGCACGGCGCTCCGCCTAAATTAATCTGGATAACCTGCGGAAATACCTCGAATGCACGATTATGTGAAATTTTAAAGACAGCCCTTCAACAAGCTGTTGATCTTTTAAATAATGATGAAAGCATTGTGGAGATAAGCGATAAATTGCAATAATTTCCTTGCCCATTGTCTGAACCATGTCCCGATAGCTATCGGGATACCTGATTTAATGATTTCCCCTGAATTGAAGAAAACATGAAGCTAAATCACAATAATCCACTAATCAAATAAATCAACGGTTCTGACAAAAAGCGTATAACGGGCAGGGCAAGTGTACAATGGCTACCCGTGGCACGGAAGGAAAAGTTTGGGGAATAATGGGCAGAAACTTAATGCGTCTAAGCAAATATTAAATTATCTGTTTTGCGCAAATTTTTTGTTAGATTTGAAATACTTAAACTTCGAATATGGAAAATGACAATATTGAAAACACCAATGATAGTACTCGACTGGGGAAAACCAATAACATTACAGATTCTAGTATACAACATTCTTTTGTGAGAAGAAGATTTACTGTAAGTATATACAGTACTATTTCATTTATTTTAATCGCTTCGGGTTTTACTCTATTTTCTTATATCATACCGAAATTTACGCGAGCAGACGGATTAGCCTCTCAAGAGCTTTCTACTATAGCATTGTTCTCAATAATCGTAGGCTCTGGTTTACTTCTGTACACTTACCTACAATACGGATTTTCACGCGCTATGTTAAGAATGCCCGACGATCTTCGCCAGGACATAATAATCAAGGATTATCTTACTTCAAGAACGCAAGAAGTGAAAGCCAGTACAATGTTAGATGGAATTATTGTTCCATCAGACGATAAAAAAATCGTCGGCGATCAAAGCCCTCCATCAGCAACTAATTTGATTACAAACACGAACGAAACTCTACTACCACAATTTAAAATATTGTTAATCAATGAAGATTTAGACAAGAGCAGTAAAAGGGTGATCGATGAAATTGGAAGATTAACCAAAAGCGCCAATGTTAATCTAATTTTTGGTTCTCTAACTACAATATCCGCTGTAGCTATTCTGGTGGTTCAGGTATTTTATCAAGAACTTACTTTTAAAAGCATACCAGAATTATTGTCTCATTACTTGCCGCGTTTATCCCTTATAGTGTTTGTGGAAGTTTTCGCCTTCTTCTTTTTGCGTATTTATAAGTCAAATCTTAACGACATTAAATATTTTCATAACGAAAAAACCAACATTGAACAAAAGTTGCTTTCATTAAAAATAGCAGCGCTTGTAGGGAATGAAACAATAATTGAGCATGTAATAAAAGAATTGGCAAAAACTGAAAGAAATTTCGTACTGAAGAAAGGCGAAAGTACAATTGAATTAGAAAAAGAGAAATTGGAAGCGAACACCGACAAAAATCTTTTAGATAGCCTAAAATCTCTGTTAAAATTAAAAATGGCAGAATAACACCCAAAATGCAAAATATTCGCAACAGACGTGAATACCATGGCGGAGCAGGTATGTAATGGCAACTAACGTAGTTACAGATCGGTTAGACTATAGGCAATCTTTCGAGTCAGTTGGAAAGGGACTTAGAAATTGTTTCATTGATTTTGAAAATAACCTAGATTTAAATAAAATGATCTATAATATCCGTTTTCAAAATTTTAAAGCATTAGAGGACTTTTCAATTAGTTTAAAAGGATTCAATGTTTTAACGGGGCCTAATAATAATGGTAAATCAACGATTATTGATGGTTTAAGGTTGTTACAAAGAGCCTATCGTTATGCTTCAAGAGTTACGCCAAAGTTTATAAATAATCCATTTGGATCAAATCTATGGGGTTTCGAGATTCCG
>CAJCIZ010000093.1 GCA_903970525.1 Myxococcales bacterium
CGCGGCATTCGGGATACGGAATATTTTAAATTGAAAATTCGGCAGCTTTCGGTGACTGAAAATAATACAGTGTTCTATAAATCAACAGGTTAACTACCTCACAAGACCGGAGAAGAGCCCTATATTTCCTTAAAAACTAAATATATTCATTTAGTTATATTTATTATATTGCATATGGGCATAATACCACGTAAAATGCTCACTATGTTACTTAAGGATCGCGGTGTTAGCCATGCAATATATTCCCCGCAAACTATCGAAAATCTTGGCTCAGACAAAAAAAAGTGTTTTGTTGCTAGGACCTCGTCAAGTTGGCAAGTCTACTTTAATGAGTCAATTGGATCCTGATGTCAGCATTAATTTGGCACGTGAAGCGACTTACCTAGAGTTTGCTAGTCGACCTACAGAATTGGAGGAAAGGTTGGCCAAGTTGAAAAGTGGGACTATACTCATTGATGAAGTGCAACGATTACCATCTATTTTAAACACGATCCAAATTTTATTAGACAACCCAAAAAATTATTTTCGATTTTTGCTGACAGGCTCTTCGGCACGCAAATTAATCCGGGGGAAAGCCAATCTTCTGCCAGGTCGAGTACATACTTTTCATCTAGGTCCTCTTTCTTGTGAAGAATTAAATTGGAATGTAGATTTAAAATCTTTGCTAGCATTTGGTACATTGCCCGGAATCATTACTGAAGAATCAGAAGAAGAAAAAATTCTAACATTAAGATCTTATGCAGGAACCTATGTTAAAGAGGAAATTCAGGCTGAAGCATTAACTAAAAATATAGAAGGTTTTTCCCGTTTTATCTATATAGCCGCAACAGAAGCTGCAAAGTATTTAGATATTACCAAGCTTTCTTCAGAGGCAATGGTACCAAGACAAAGTGCTTCGAGGTATTTTGAAATTTTAGAAGATACCTTAATAGTTAAGCGTTGTAATGCTTTTGCTAAAAGTTCCCGAAAACGCTTGATTCAACATCCAAGGTATTTCTTTTTTGATATAGGTGTTTTAAATGGACTAATGGGTAATTTTATTGTTTCACCTGATCGTATTGGCATGTTATTCGAGCATTTTATTTTTAATCAGTTAAATGAAATAGCCACAAGCATGAATGAAGAAATACGTATTTCTTCCTATCGTACGGAAAATAATGCGGAAGTTGATTTTATTATAGAAAGAAAAAATGAAATAATAGCTATTGAAGTTAAAGCTTCAAGATTTGTTTCTTCATCAGATTTGCGAGGCTTGAAAAGTTTTCAGGAGTTTATTAAAAAACCTGTACGCTCTGTTGTGCTTTTTCTTGGTGATCATTCCAAGATAATTGACAAAGTTGAAATTCTTCCTTGGCTTGATTTTTTTAAAGAAATGGTACAAGTGTGAGAAGGAATAATGGGGTCCTGAGGGATCCCCGCAACTAAAGAAAAAAATTTATGCTCAGAAATACACAAACTAATGACAAGATAGCATTGATTGGCGCGCAGCAAAGCATGTATCTTTTTGAAAAGCTGTATCCAAATAGCGCTGCTTATCACTATACAATTGTTTGTGATTTGGATGGCGACCTCGATGTAGTTCATTTTGGCAACGCGGTGCAAATGTTAATGCAACGCCATGAAACCCTCAGAAGCTGTATTATTGATTTCTGGGGAAAACCCTATTTGGCACCTATATCGGATAACATATTCCCTTTTTTAATAATCCCCTGCCAGAATGCGGAGCGTTTAGCTCCTGAAGCACTCCCCAACACCTTAGAAGGTACTGAATGGGAGGAATTTGTTGATCTGCCCTTTAATTTGAACCAAGGCCCTTTATGGCGCTGCGCTCTCTTGCAATTTGCAAATAACCGTTTTCAATTTGTCTTTGTGGCACATCACATCATCGTGGACGCAAGTAGTAGACATATTCTATTAGACGATATTTCGAAGTTTTATAATGCCTTCTTGGATCAACAATCACTGCAATTACCCGAAATCCCCCCGCTCAGTGCCTTAAGTACACCAGACAACACTGCTGAGAAATTGGAAACTTGGAAGAAGGTACTCAAAGATTTAATCCCCTTATACCTGCGAACTGATTTTAACCCTCCCGTCGACCGAACTTTTAGGGGCGATCGCCTAGGCTTTGTGATTCATCCTGCGACTATCGGGAGGCTGAATGAGATCGCTAATGCCTATCACTCTTCCCTACACGGCATCTTTTTTGCCTCTCTCTATGTGCTCTTGCATCGCATCACGGGCCAAAGTGATATTTGTTTGGGAACAGCCTCCGCCAATCGCCGCAATTATAACCACCCTGTTGATGGTATTGTCTCCAGTTTTGTAAACAGTCTTCCTGTCCGTGCCCAATGCGAAGGTCAGCAGCGGTTTTGTGATTTCTTGGAATATTTAACCCCAATTACTCACCAAGCCTATCGCGACCAATTACCTTTTGACACCATTGTTGATCAAGCCATGGGTAAACGAGAAAAACAAATCTCTAATGCTGGCTCGCCTTTTGATACTATTTTTAACCTCAATGAGGCTAAGCCTGGCTTCACATTGAAGAATATCCAAGCGTCTTATCCCACTGAAATTGATTTGGGATATTCAAAGTTCATTTACCCTAGCTTTAATTTCCAGATCTTGCCGCCGGGGAAGGATGGCTCCTCTTGTCGTGCCTATATTGAATATTGTACCGACTATTTTACAAGAGAATCCATGATTCAGATGCTAGAGCAACTGCAAAACATTTGGCTTACGGTCTGTCAGGAACCGACTTTTCGCATTGCTGATATTTCATTACTGACAGAGGCGAATAAAACACTATTAACCCAAGCCAACGAGACTGAAGTCAAAATCAGCCCCGAAGACCCTCATTTTTTCCGTGATTATTTTTATCGTACAGTCCAACGCTATCCCCATCGGACTGCTGTGGTGTTTCATAAAAGCTTAGAAGAAAAGTACAGCTTAAGCTACAAAGAATTAAACGCTGGTGCTGAAATCTTGGCTGCTCATCTGCGACCTGCGTTGGTACAAAAGAAAAAGGACGCTTTAGTTTGCGTAGGCATCAGTTTGCCTAAATCGCTGGAATTAATGGTCGCCATGTGGGCCGTCTTCAAAACGGGCGCCACCCTAATGCCGCTTGAAACGCAGGATCACCCCAAGCTCAGTCACAAAATTGAAGCGTATGAAAAGCATCTTTCTTTCATCATTGTGAATTCGGACACGGAGCAAACAATCAAAAATAGTCACTCCAAAATCACTACCATTAATATTGATCATTGGAAAAAAATACATAAGCTAGCCAATGCCATCGGTATTTGGCATAACCAAAAACCACTATTCGAAAATGATATTGCTTATGTCACTTTTACATCCGGGTCAACCGGTATTCCAAAAGGAATTGAAGTAACACAACAAGGCCTCGCTAACGCCGCGAGAGCCATTGAAAACCGTCATTTATCTGATGGTTGTAACGTTCTCAATCTGGCTGGACCTGATTTTGATGCCCATTATTTTGATATTCTGCAAGCCGTTATGACTGCCGGCGTCCAACACATCGTGCAACGTTCTTCCTCCACTTTCTTGCAAACCTTGATTTCGCAAGAAGAAATCAACGCAGCAACTTTTATTCCGAGTGATGCTGACGATCTCAATTTTTCAAGTTTGCCCTCTCTTCAAGTGGTGACTGTCATGGGTAGTATGCCCAAAGCAGATATCATGCAAAGACTCGTGCAACGCGTTGAAGAAACAAAAGACAGTACCCAACCCTTCGAGGGTGGCGGTGAATACGGTCCGAGTGAGGCAACAATTTTCTGCACTCGAAAATCATTGAAACGCCCATTGCCTCATAGCGCCATTGGCAACGCTGAAATCAACACGAAACTTTTTATTCTCGATCCTTATCTGCACGAGTGTTTCCCGGGTCAGCCAGGTGAACTCTATATCGCAGGCCCTTCTCTTGCTAAAGGCTATTTGGACAATCCCGAGCTGACCCAGCAACGGTTTATTCATCTGAATTACGACAAAAACGAACATCGCTTTCATCCGCCCAAAGAAGAGAAGCAAAACTCAAATCTCATACCCATTCGGCTCTATAAAACAGGTGACAAAGTTCGTCGACTGTTTGATGGTTCTCTGGACTTTATTGGTCGCATGGAAGGTAATAGACAAGTTAAAATACATGGCGTCCGTCTGGAACTGGAAGGCGTAGAAACCGTGCTGCAAACGCATCCAGACATTAAACAAGCCGTAGTGACTTTTAATCCTAACCATGATTCGCTAAATGCTTATTTGATTCTTAAAAATCCCTTCGGGTCAATCGAACGCATGGCGTTGAATGAGCATCTGAATCGTTCCAGTCTTCCCAAGGTTGCTTTGCTCAAGACAATCTCGACTTGCGAGAAATTTCCTCTCAATGCCAATGGTAAAGTGGATATTACTATCTTGGAGCAAAAAGCCTCACTCATTGAAGACAGCAATCAGTTTCCTGAGGAACCACCCTTAAACGATTTGCAAAATCATATTCTGCGCATCTGGGAAAAACTGCTCCATATTAAAATTAAGTCCATAAATATGAGCTGGAATGTGTTAGGCGGCGACTCTTTTGCCCGCGCGAATTTAGAATTTCGAATAAATAAAGAGCTAAATTTATTAGGTCATTTTAGCCTTGCCAAATTCGGTCGGACAGAAACCAACCCGGACAACATGACCATTCGCTCATTATCAAATCTATTACAACCCTTGATTATGCCGAGCTTGCCTAGTCGGGAGGGAATCTTTAATCCTCTCCACACAAATAGGAGTGATAATGCTAATTCCAGCAATGCAAATAGCGAAACAACACCTGCATTTAAACGACAAAAAAGTAATGCGCTTTAAATCAAAGGTTCACAACGAACAATCTTTTTTAGCTCGATTTTTTTGAAGATTTCCAACTTGGAGCGGCAACCCATTCTTTGACGAACTTTGTTGAGGTGATATTCAACGGTTCTTGAAGAAATATTTAATTCGGCCGCAGTTACCTTGGCGGATTTACCTTCCATCAATTGTAATAAGCAACCAACTTCTTGACGAGATAGAATAACGGGATGCTTGGTGTCTTTTGCAACGCCTTGATATTCAATGATAGGTGGCTTCACAGGTTCGGATAAGGTAGATTTAGGCTGTAACTCTATCTTTTTTTCATCCTGCAATATTCGCGATAAAAACTTATTGAATTCTCGAAGATGCTCCGACTCCAATGACTGGTTTGTCTTAAGCTCCTCATCCCATTGTCGTTCATCAATGGGTTGCGCCAAGCCGGCAAAAGCGATGATTTGTTGATTAGCATCTTCAAGTTGAAAATGAATATCTTTGATATATTTGATTTCATTATTAGTGTTTTTAATTCGATATAAAACTTTATCCTGATATTTAGAATCGGAAAATTGCATGCGCTTGGTGCAGAAGGTCAAGACATTCTCATAATCCGAATGGTAAAGATAATCATTCCAAGAGGTAGGATGCTCATATAATGAGTCAATCTTTTGTCCCCAAATATCAGTATAAGTCGGACTAATAAATAATTGGCTACGAAAATCCAAACTACGGACCCACAATACCAAAGAAGGACTGTATTCTATGACACCAAGCAAAGATTTTAATGCGTCAAGTGTAAGGGCTGCCATGGTCGGATACCTCACTCATAGGATTTTTTTAGAACGGGTGTGAAATCATAGCGCAAGCATCTTATTTTGTAAATCTCTTCCGAAAAGAATATGAAACCGCCTGCGGGCTATGCTCCTTTACAAATCCTCGATGAAATATTTGAATTGGTTTCTAATGCCTCATAGTTCGAATCTTTATTAATCGTAAAAAAATTCATTACTAGTTTCGCATGCTCAGCAACCACTTCCTCAAATCTCTCTTCCGAAATAGTTGGATATGACGGAGTCGCTTTGCTACGACCAATGCAACAATGAAACAATCTATTACAAAATCCCTTGCGCTGAATACTGCCTCCAAATAATGCCGGGGTGTTTATTCTACCCCTAGCATTTAAATCATTAATGCTCATGCAGAACTTTTGTTCCAATGTAACATTTCCCGCAATTTGTTCGATCTGGTACTGCATGAAAATTTTAGTGGATTTTGCTCTATAAATTTTCCTGAAATTTTCTGGGATGTTCGATGTATTATTCATAATATTATTTAATAGATGCTCACATTCACCCATTCTTGCTAGAATCATAGGCGACGACATCGTAGTTTTTTCTTCGGCGCTAGAATCAAGAATTTTTATAGAACTACAATTCCCAGGCTCTACTGCCTCCATATCAGATTCAAATGAAGACCTACTCTGACTTTCAAGCAACCTACTCATCTCATTATCAGATTCAGTCACCCGTCTCGAATTGAACTGAACAGGCAGATTTGGCACAGGCCCTAGGCCACTCTGACGCCCCAACCAATCAAATTTAATTTCATCTGCTGTTGAAGTTTGACCAGGCTGCTGTGAAAGATCACGAGAAACTTTAGACTTAGATCTAGCAAGAAGAATCAGGTCTTCTTTACTGCAATTCTTAAGGATAACAGCCCAAGCACCCAGAATATTTTTATATTTTTGACGTGACTCTGAAAAATTTTTCGAGCCAGACTTAAACGTGTTATATTTTTTTTCAAAATTTTCGCCCATTGCTTTAAGAATGGGATGAAACTGATTGATACTCACTTTATTATTTCGAACCGCTTCCGCAGCGAGCTTAATTTGTCTGAAAGCTATTTCTATTCGCAAATGATAAACAAAATCAAGTTGCTTTTTATCTTCTGTTATAGCTGAGTTCACTAATTTACTTTTTGCTTTCTTTAGTATTTCGTCAATTTTCTCGTAAGAAGCTTGAACTTGTTTTAATTCCTCTAATATAGCTGTTGGTTTATATTCGTCGTTAGATTGTATCTTGGCTATTAATGGTTTCTCTAAACGCAAATAATTTTGAAAATCTAGGCTAGTTCCAATAATTCCATGGGTAAACGAATCCTTGAATTCACTAACTTCTGATTCGTCAAAATAATCCCAAAATACCTTTGGTTTTTCGCCCAGTAAAAATATATTTAATTTGGGAGCAGAAAAGAATGTTTCTGACCTCATAGAATGCGGCGTCCTTACTTGAACCCTGGATGAAAACAAGGATAACTGAGGTAATATCGAGAGGGTAGAAGCTGCTGGCTGTGAAGGTGCTGCAGAAACATTGTATCCATTTCGGTGCAAATGTTTATGGATGTTACTGCCACGCTCTTTAATTGCTCGACAAGCATCATTAAATTCATAAATTTTAGCTTCCGGGCTATCCTTAAATTCATGTAGTTGAGTACGTAGACTCGAACATGATTGAGTAATTTTCTCTATACTATTATGAATAGGAGTCAACATAGCATTCTTCTGAATCATTGTATATAACTTTGCCCATGCAAGATCTTCACTTGTTTCTTTCGATTTATTTTTTAATCTATATATAACTGTATTTCTAGCATCAGCTGCATTCATTAAAAACTTAGATGCTCTGTCAAAAGAAGCTAAGACTGCATAAATTTGGCTAATAAAATCTTCAGCCACGTGCCCAGACACTAAAAAATAAATTAAGGCACCACTACCTGCGATTTTACTATTTGCTCTAGCATCTTCTTGCAATAGTGCAATATTTTCAAGATCCATACAGAATCTACGGAAGTTTTCAGTGAAATCTGTGTCTTTAAATGGTGTATAAAAATCACTTTTTTTATAATTTAATTGATCAAGATGATCGAGATTTACAAAAATATCCTCTGGTTTGGAATCTTTACTATCTAAAAGTTTTAATAAAGAATTGCTTAATCCGCAAAAAAATCCTTCGACTACTGTTGATTTTCCATCCTTCTCTGCATATTTTCTTACTGTACTATCAATTTTTTTTGTATCTTGGTTCTCTTTAACCATTCTAATTTCAGGCAAAGAAATTACATTCATATTATCAACTTTTTTTCCGGCACTGAGTAGAACTGCAAGCTTAAATCCATCTTCACAAAGTTTTTTTGAATTATCTGCGATATCCAACAAAGCTGTAGATGCTGTTAGATTACTCTGGCATTTTTCTACAATTTTTCGAATGTGTATCAGCATTTTAAAAACCGCTGCAATTACGTTTTGAGCATCGGTATGCTCATTTTGATGAATCCGTTTTTTTAGTTTTTCAAATACCATCACTTGTTTTATGAAATTAAGGTATTGATCTACTTGTTTCAGAGTGTGCGATTTTTCTAATGTAGCATTGGATAATCCATAAAAAATATCGATGAGATAGAGAAATATATGACGAACCGCATTTGAAGTGCTCTTAATTATCTTATCATTAGATTTGTTATAATAAGTAATTAGCCTATTAATTATTGCGCCGACCTCTCCAGCAATGGCATTATCTCCATGTTTATTATTGTCAAAATAAACTGTATTTTTCCCAAGCTTAATCGCGGGGTATATATTCTTGCTTAATTTTGTAATCATGTCTGAAGTATTATCTTTAGCTTCATTAGCTTTTTTATTATCAAGATACTGCAGATAGATCGGGTAAGTCTCTACTCCAAAAATATCTCTATAGCATTTTTGTGCATGGTCAATAATATCCACTTCGTCCTGAGAATACGCATCAATACTTGCTAGAATTACTTTAATAAACTCATTGGCGAAATGTATTTGAAGAGATGTAGGCTGATGAGCTGCAATAAAATCTGTTATATTTTCAATTGTCATAGTTCCCTCTTTTATTATCTATCATGAATATTCAAAAATCACGCATGATATAGCATTAGTTTCTTTTGTAAGTTGCGCTGAATTTTCATCTTGGGTGTTGATTGCGTTCTCAGTTGACGATTATCCTTCATAAAAGCCCTGCTTGAGCAAGTTCACTAGAGGTGGGCACAATCTTAATGAAGATTAACTGAAGCGTGAACTCGCAAACTTACTAGCAACATAACTAATTGATTAATTTAAAATCTCTACCGAGGGAGACCAAATCTAACCATATCTGTCATTTGTAATAACAGGTTTAATGGGATATACAGTCATTATCAGTGACAAGATGAGGCCAAAAATGGATAGAGCATTACTAACCGAGGTGGTTCAAGAGCAATATCGTGAACTTCTACAGCCACCAGTTGGAACGGAACGAGAGCGTCTTAAAGATGTCTTGGATATCTTAAAAAAATATCCTTCAGAAGATGGGGTCAGGTCCTGGGGAATCCCCACAACTTTAATTAGCATATAATCTTGCCCTCTTGCTTAACTAGTCGGAGAGCCATCTTGCTTAGATTGAAATCTGTTATCTTAAATTTGGATTCTGATCGTTGTAGTAGTTGCCATCCAATTATGA
>CAJCIZ010000094.1 GCA_903970525.1 Myxococcales bacterium
ACGACGCTCTTCCGATCTGTTCTTGAATGACAGTTTGTGGTGCTGTGTATTGTTGGCCTAGGGCATCTTTGCCAACGGTGAGTTGTACGCCAGGTGTCATCACTATCCAGCGTGGGTCGGGTGACAATTTTTGTTGGGCAATGAAGCCGATTACAAATTCTGGGAATGCTTCTGCCATGGCGACGGTTTTTTTTGTGTATTCTGCATTAAATAAATTATCCGCTGAGCTCATTTCAGCAAGCAGTAATAAACCGCGTTGTTTTTTTAATCCGACTTCAGCGAGTCCCGCGATAGAGCCGGGTCCGGGTAAGCTGTGCGCGTTAATAATGTCAGCCCAATCAGCAATATGGTAAATCCCGCCTTGATATTGTTGTTGCGCGGTGTTGCCGATATCAGCAAATTTCCTATCTTCAAAAATTAAAAATTGGTGTTGTTTCGCAAGCAATTGTAATTCGTGAATAAAGTCTTGGTTAAAATCATCGAGTATATCGATGTGGGTTTTCAACACACAAATTTCTGGGCCTGTTTTTTTCGCTAATGCTAAAAGCTGATCTGCTTTTGTGACATCGGCTGAGAGGGCTAGGTTAGATTTTTTTTCATCCATGAGGCGGAATAATTTTTTGGCTAGCGCATTTTGACAGTGTGTGGCGCGGTCGGCGTAGGGTATGCGGGTTTGTATTGTCATTTTTGGGGCCTTGGGTAAATTAAATTGTTGCTAAATCGTAAAGTACGCCGTTCATGATCACATACAAGGGCCAGCCACGTAATTCTTGTCCTGCGAAGACACTCCAGCCACATTTTGTTTTAAGCGTTGCGTTATCAACAAAACGTGTCTTATTTAAATCAACTAATACAACATCGTTATTTTCGGGCAAACCAAAAATTTCGCGTGGGCGCTTTTGCGTTAATGAAACAATTTTTTCTAATGTGATCAACCCTTCATGATGCGCAGTGAGTAGCAAAGGCAGTGTGGTTTCAATGCCTGGCATGCCCGAGGGACACGCGCCATACGCTTGGCTTTTTTCCGTGTTGGTGTGCGGTGCATGATCTGAACCTATGGTATCGATGACATTATTTTTGATGGCATTCCAGAGGGCTTTGCGATGTTCTTCTGCACGCAAGGGTGGATTGACGACCGCTTTTCCTTGTAAGTTATCATAGGCTGAGTCGTCTAAAAATAAATGATGCGGTGTCGTTTCTGCATAAACCGGCAAACCTTCTTCTTTGGCTTTGGCAATCAAAGCGATTTCATCCGCGGTGCTGACATGCAAAATATATAATTTCGTTTCATAAATGCGGCAGAGCGCAATCGCTTTTGCCACAGCGCGGGCCGCAACTTCAGGGTTGCGAATTTTAGAGTGATCACAATAGTGTTTGGCATCACTGAATTGCTTTTTACGCTCAATAATGAGTGCTTCATCTTCAGCATGCACGGCTACAATTAAATTTTGTGATGCGGCAATGGCAAACACTGCATGCAAACTTTCGTCATCATCTATGACTAAATTGCCCGTACTACAGCCCATAAAAACTTTAATGCCAATGACATCATGTTTGACTTTGTGAATTTCGCTTAAATGTTTTTTGTCTGCGCCAAAGAATAATTCATAGCGTAAAGGAATGCCTACTTCAGCCAGTTGTGCTTCGATTAACGCTTTTTTTTCTTTTAATGATGTTTCAGTAATCGTCGGTGGCAACGTATTAGGCATGTCAAAAACAGTGGTATATCCGCCAGCGAGTGCTGCTTTCGCAGCGGTCAGCCAGTTTTCTTTGTGCTCCAAGCCCGGCGTGCGAAAGTGTACGTGTGGATCAATCAAGCCAGGAAAAATCGTGAGGTTTTGTGCGTCTAGGGTGAAATCTTTCGTGCTTTCAATCGTTAAATTCATGCGTGAACCATCAATGGTAACCGCATTCTGGATTTTAAGCATGGCGCATCCTTTTAGATTTTGACTTTTACCTGATCGCGATTAAACGTTTTTTCACAATAATGGCAGGTTAAGGTAATTTGTTTGCCTTCTTCGCTGATATCAAAATTACTCTCAACGGCTTCATCATGGGTGATGCAAGCAAGATTAGGGCAAATAAACACAGATTTGATACTGGGCGGTAGATGTGTATTAATTTTTTTGGTGACTTTAAAGTTTTCAATAATATTAATCGTGGCAACCGGTGCAAAAATGACGACTTCATTCGCTTCGGATTCTGTCAAAATATAATTTTCAATTTTGATTAAATCTTTGGTGCCCAATCTCTTACTGACTAAATTCATGCCGGTCATGATTTTAAATTTGCGCTTGAGCAAACTGAGCAAATGCACGATACGTAACGCTTGTCCTTGTGGGATATGGTCTATCACAGTGCCATTTTTAATGGCAGTGACAGAGAGTTTATCGCTTGAATTCATGGTGCGTGTCTCGCTCATTGTAATGCCTCATTCATAATTAATGACAAGATGGCTTGTCTGACCACGATGCCATTGCTCGCTTGTTGAAAATAATAAGCGTAAGGAGTTTGATCCACTTCTACTGTAATTTCACCCACGCGTGGTAACGGGTGGAGAATTTTTAAATTGGGGCGCGCATTTTTCAACAAGGCGGGTGTTAAAATAAATTTATCTTTGACTAACTGGAACTCAGCTTCGCTAAAACGTTCTTGTTGAATACGTGTCATATATAAAATATCGACGTTACGAATCACTTCTTCTATGTCCTGATGAAATGAAAAACGCACGCCTTGTTTTTTCAGTTTGTCGCAAATGCTTTCGGGCAGCGCCAATAACTCAGGTGAAATTAAATAAAGTCTGACATCATAGTGAGAACACGCTTCAATAAAAGAATGAATGGTCCGGCCATATTTCAAATCACCAACTAAAGCGATAGAAAGCCCGTTTAATTTAGGCTGGCATTCTTGCATGGTAAATAAGTCAATCAAGGCTTGCGTAGGATGTTGGTTTGCGCCATCGCCGGCATTAATCACGGGGCAAGAAGCAATTTCTGCGGTTAAGCGCGCAGCGCCTTCACGTAAATGACGAATCACAATTAAGTCAGAATACTCTGAAATCACGCGCATGGTGTCGCAAAGGGTTTCGCCTTTTTCTATGGATAACCCTTTCTCGCTGTTAAAACCAATTACTTTCGCACCTAGACGCAAAGAAGCGGCTTCAAAAGATAAACGTGTGCGGGTAGAAGGTTCAAAGAAACAACTGGCTACAATTTTATTTTGTAAAAAAGGAGCGGCGGGATTGGCTTTCAGTTTTTTTGCGGTATTTAATACTAACTCAATTTCATTGAGTTGCAG
>CAJCIZ010000095.1 GCA_903970525.1 Myxococcales bacterium
TCGTCGCCATCATCGGCATCTTAACCGTCATAGCCATCCCCTCTTACCAAACTTACACGCAACGCGCGCGTTTCGCAGAAGTGATTTCTTCAACAGAACCTTATAAAACTGCAATCGCACTCGCCTTGCAAACTGGTGCTACACAGAAAGAATTAAGCAATGGCGCATACGGCATCCCCGCACCCGCGCAAGCCACAAAAAATCTCGTCAGTGTTAAAGTCAAAAACGGTGTGATCACAGCCACAGGTTCAACCATAGTCGCCAATGCGACTTATATATTAGAACCCGATGCAGATGGCAGTCATTGGACTATCAGCGGCACGTGCATGGATTTGGGCTTGTGTAATGCTTGATAACATCCTGTATGGCGTTCAAGAAAATGTCATAGACTACAATGACTCTATTGTTCATTACGTTAATGCATTAATTCAAGACGCTATTCATAAATCAGCTTCAGACATTCATATTGAACCTGATGAAAACACTTTTCGAATTCGTTTTCGACAAAATGGTCTGCTGTATGAAATATCTCAACTGCCTCATCCACTTGCAACACGCTTGATAACACGTTTAAAAGTGATGGCACAATTAGATATTTCAGAACGTCGTCTGCCACAAGATGGACGATTTCAATTACACGCTAATACACAACATCGCATAGATATCCGCATGAACACATGCCCTACTCTATTTGGTGAAAAAGTAGTACTGCGATTACTAGACATGAAAAAAAATTCTTTGGCAATTGACACACTGGGACTGAGTGATTCACAGAAAACACTTTTTCTAGAAAAAATCTCAGCACCACAAGGATTAATTCTCGTCACAGGACCCACAGGTAGTGGCAAAACTACGACTCTCTATGCCGCTTTACATCATCTCAATATACCTGAAAAAAATATTTCAACCGTAGAAGATCCCATTGAAATACAATTAAAAGGCATCAATCAAGTTAACATCAATCCTAAAATCGGTTTAGATTTTTCAAGCACTCTGCGATCTTTTTTACGCCAAGATCCTGACATTCTCATGATAGGAGAAATTCGCGATCCAGAAACAGCTATCACCGCGATACAAGCAGCTCAAACGGGTCATTTGGTTTTTTCTACCGTTCATACAAATAATGCGTTTGAAACTTTATTACGCTTACAATCCATGGGGATCTCACCTTATGATTTAACGCATTCTGTGTCACTCATTATTGCGCAGCGACTTATCCGTACCTTGTGTCCTTTGTGCAAACTCCCCGAAGAATTCCCCTCGCAGATCTTTTATCAAGCCAACGGTTGTCACCACTGTCTGCAAGGCTATCAACATCGCACAGCCATCTATGAGTTATTACCCATGACAGAAAAAATCGCGAAAGCTTTGCTCACTGGCAGCCCTATTGAAAATCATGAGTATCAAACTTTACGCGAAGCAGGTATTGAAAAAGTCAAACAAGGCATCACCAGTTTAAGCGAAATCAATCGTGTCATACGAGAAAAACAATAATGACAGAGGCAGAATATGAATTGGGACTCATTTAAAATCAAAAAACAATATTACACTTGGTCTGGATTTTCATCGGATGGGAAAAAACTAGAAGGCATGATGCAAGCCATCAGCTTAAACGTCGTGAAAATCCATTTAAAACAACAAGGCATAACGCCACTCATCATTCGTAGAAAATTTTTTTCATTTTTTAACTCCCAGAAAATTTCCGCGACAGATATCGTTTTTTTATATCGCCAGTTGGCTGCTTTGATTCAAGCGGGCATCCCCATTGTACAAAGCTGTGATATTTTATTACAAAATCAAAAAAATCTTTCCTTTAGACTGATGATAAAAACAATTAAAAATAATATAGAAATGGGAAAAAATTTTGTTGCAGGGCTAAGAAAATTTCCGCATATTTTTGATGCATTCACTTGTCATTTAATTCAAGTGGGAGAGCAAACCGGCACACTAGACCTTATGCTAACACGCGCAGCACACTATAAAGAAAAATCATTATCCCTGAAGAATAAAATCAAACAAGCCTTACTGTATCCTACGATCATTCTCTGTGTGGCGCTCATTATCAGCTTATCTATGCTCATTTTTATCGTGCCACGTTTTGCTGAATTATTTGAAAATTTTCATGGCAAGTTACCGGTGTTTACACAAGCCGTATTACAACTTTCGCAAGGTATACGTCAGGATTATCCGTATTTCATTCTGTTAATTTTTAGTGCGATTGCTTTTTTTCAGACTTATAAAAAATCGCCAGCTTATCTGCGCTTATTGAGCCAACTCAGTCTTAAACTCCCTAGCATTCGATATTTTATGCAGAAAATTCTTTGCGCACGCTTTGCCAGAATGCTTGCGACCTTAATTTCCGCCGGCATTCCGATTGTAGAAGCTTTACACATGACTAAAGAAAGTAGCCAACATCCGCTCTTTCTACAAGCCTTAAATTCTCTTCAATTCAATATCGCTTCAGGCCAACGCATACACCAAGCCATGTTAAGAGGCCAACTATTCCATCCCCTCATGATTCATATGGTCAAAGTGGGCGAAGAGACGGGGGCTCTGGACGTTATGTTAGAAAAAGTCGCGGAATTTTATGAGTCAGAGATAGACCATTGGGTCAATACTTTCAGCCAGTTACTAGAACCCTTGATTATAATCATTCTTGGTGTTTTAATCGGTGGATTAGTCTTTGCGATGTACCTGCCTATTTTTAAGTTAGGGACAGTAATTTAATGGATATCATCAATTTTTTTAAGAATGATCCTAATATTTTTCTCATGCTAGTTGCCGCGCTTTCACTCTTGGTGGGCAGCTTTCTTAATGTCGTTATCTATCGCTTACCACGCATGATTGAGTTTGAATGGAGCCAAGAATGCCGCGAGTATCTAGGTCTTAAGAAAACCGATGAAGATCCCAAACCTATCAATTTATCTTTACCTTTTTCCCATTGCCCACATTGTCAAAAAACATTAAAGCCCTGGCATAACATTCCGCTGATTAGCTATTTGGTTTTACGCGGCAAGTGTGCTTATTGTAGCGGTAAAATTTCACTTCGTTATCCCTTAGTTGAAGCGCTTTCTTTAATTGCATCGGTGTATGTTGCAACACACTTTGGGGTCAGTTGGCAAACAGTAGGCGCTTTGCTCTTTACCTGGATATTGATCGCGCTCACTTTCATTGATTTGGATTATCATTTACTGCCTGATCATTTAACTTTCTTACTGACGGGTCTAGGATTATTTTTAAGTCTTTTTTATCTTTACACGACACCGCAAGATGCCATTGTAGGCATGATTACAGGCTATTTAATTTTTGCCCTCACACAAGCCGCCTTCAAATTAGTCACTGGAAAAGTGGGCATGGGTCAAGGGGATTATAAATTTTTAGCCGCACTTGGCGCATTTCTTGGCTGGCAAATGCTACCGATTATTATTCTCTTAGCTTCCATCAGTGGCATCATCATTGGCGTAACGCATATGATCATCAAACATCAGTTTAAAAGCGTTCCGCTGCCATTTGGTCCTTATTTAGCTGTTGCTGGCTGGATAAGCTTGATATGGGGGCATGAAATCTTGCACCTCTATTTACATACGATGCATTTATCATGATAGTCGTTGGCTTAACAGGTGGAATTGGCAGTGGAAAATCAACCGTAGCAGATTTATTTGCTGACCGTGGCGTTAATATTATTGATACAGATGCTATCGCACGTGAGCTCACTGAACCCGGCACAGAAGCGTATCAAGCCATCTTAGGTAAGTTTGGCGCCCATCTCGCCATGGGCAATAAACACTTGAACCGAAAAATGCTAAGAAAGATTATTTTTAACGATAGCGAAGCCCGCAATTGGTTAGAAAAACTCTTACATCCAATGATTCGGCATGAAATGAACCGACTCGTTAATGAAGCAAAATCACCTTATTGCATAGTCGCAATTCCCCTCTTATTTGAAACAGAACCTAACCCTTTGATCAATCGGACTTTGGTAGTCGATACCGAGGAAAGTAATCAAATCTCACGCACGCAAGCCAGAGACATGCATACACCCGTTGAAATTGAGAAAATCATGAAAAGCCAAATCAGCCGGGCGGAACGTTTGGCTAAGGCCGATGATATTATTAATAACGATGGCAGCCGTGAAGATCTGATCCCGCAAGTGGAAAAGCTGCATCAGTGGTATTTATCTCTGACGCACGCTGAGTAGCCCCCTATCACCTACTTTACAAAGCAATTCCCCAAAATCTATGGTATTATCCAGCTATTCTGTTACCAAATTTGACTAAAGAATATGCTAGAAAACTCCATTATTTATGAACAACCGCTAAATGAACTCATCCGAGTCTGTTTACGTCTTGAACAGTTATTTCAACAAGTGGATCATCTCATCAATGATCAAACCGCTTTAGGCACACGCAATATTGTCGCTTTAATCAATAACATTTTGCACTTATTAGATCGCCCAGATTTAAAAGCTAAGCTCGCCAAAGAATTAGGGCATCACTTAAGCAACTTAATGCGTCTAGAAAATACACCGCACATAGATCAAGAAAAATTACGCGCACTGCTCCGACAATTAGATGATTTAATTCGTTGCTTCATCGACAGCAGTGGCAAAATCGGACAAAAACTCCGTGACATTGAATTACTGAATATGTTGCGTTTACATTTAACCACACCAGGTGGTGGCTGTAGTTTTGATATTCCGGTTTACCACAATTGGTTACAACAACCAGTCGATCTGCGTCATGACACCATACAAACTTGGTTGAATGAATTTAAAAGCATACGCACCACCGCAACACTCATTCTGCAAATTATTCGCGAAGGCACTAAAATTCAAGAAAAATCAGCAGAGAATGGCTTCTATCAAGAATTATTAGATCCGCAATCTAATCTACGCTTAATACGTGTTTATGTCCCACACGGCATTCCAGCTTATCCTGAAATCAGTGTCGGCAGACATTTTTTAAGTATCCGATTTTATTCGCCTAATATTAATGACAGGCCCACTCAATTTCCAGGCAACCTAACTTTCTTACTCGCATACGGCTCATGAACGCAAAGACAACAGAAATCACTTGCCCCACTTGCGGCAAAAAAGATACTTGGCAAACAGACAACGAGTCTCGCCCCTTTTGCTCGCCACGCTGTAAGCTCATTGATTTAGGCGAATGGGCAGATGAAACACGTCGCATCCAAGATGAATCAGATAATGCAGAACAGTCTCATATTCCTGACTCGGATGAAGATGAATAAGCATCTATCCCCATAAATATCCTCACTTACCTTCAATCCATTCAGAAACAAGTTAAGATATTCACCATGAATCAAAACAGCATCATAAAAAACATGAAAATTGGCATCGTTGGCGGCTCTATTGCAGGGTGTTCAGCTGCTATTTTGCTTGGCCGTCTAGGTGCAGAAGTGTCTGTCTTGGAGCGGGCATCGCACATGCTTTTAGGAAAAGGCGCAGGCATCGTTTTACCAGAAAACCTCATACAACAATGCATTCATCTCGATTTATTTGACAACAATATTCCACCTTTACCCATCTCAACTCGCACCTTAACTGTCAAAGATGAAAAATTTGATCATTCCGGAAAACAAATTTGGCAACAGCCAATCGATGTTGTTGCATTAAATTGGAGTGACGTTTATTTCAATTTATACAAACGTATTCCTAACAATTCTTATTGTTACAAAGAAGAAATTATATCTGCCAGCGAGACAAACAATATTTGTCACGTTGAAACTTCTCAAGGGAAAAAATATACATTTGATTTACTCATTGCAGCAGATGGGATTGATTCAATCGTTCGAAAAAAAATACTTCCGCAATACAGTTCTGATTACACTGGATACGTGGCTTGGCGTGGCGTAACAAACATGCCTGAATTGGGACAATATAAAATTCCAGAAGGTTTCATGCCTTGTTATGTTTATAAAAATGGGCATCTTTTAATTTATCCGATCCCCGCATCGGATTATCAAACATCGGGTACTAAGCTTCTTAACTGGTTGATTTATGAAGAATTCGATAGCAATGCTCTTGAAAAATTACTTGTAGATAACAATGGTATAAAACACAGCGCCTCTTTACCGCCACGCAGTTTAACTGCAGAGCATCTTAAACATTTAAAACAATTTTCTGATCGCGTTTTGCCACGCAACATCGCTGAAATTATTCATAAAACTGAAAAACCATTTCTACAAATCATCTTAGATGGACAAGTTCCGCATTATGCAAAAAGCAGAATTTGTTTTGTAGGCGATGCAGCAACTATATTACGACCGCATTCTGGATCAGGCGTTTTAAAATCTATAAATGACAGTATTAACTTATCAAAGATATTGGAATGCAGCGAAGAGAGCGATCTGGTTACAGCACTTCAAGCTTGGGATGTTTCTCAAAAAACGATTGCTCATCAACAAGTCTCTCTCGCCAAAACATTGGGAAATGCGTTAGTGACAAATACACCGCCATGGGAAAAAATGGACTTTGAAATAGTAGATGAATGGTGGAAAAGCATCATGACTGGAAGAGAATGGTATGCAACAAGGCAGCAGCTCAAGTGATTGTTGTGCTAGAGTAAACGGTTGACCTACGATTTTTTTCTAATTAAAGACCAGGACTCTTATCATTATTTGAGGGCAAATCTTTGATAGGATCAAGCTCTGCATCAACGGCGGGCTCAACTTTTTTAGTCAGCGCTCCAAATACGCCAAATTTTGCGTATCCTGTTTTGATTATGCTGGTATTATCGCTTGTTGTGTTTAAGAGTTTTTCTAATAACTGGGAATGATTTTCTTCTAATGTCTCTAAGATTTCCTGTCGTCTACTTTCATTTTCTGAAATCAATTTGACAAACTCTATCCCAAGATTTTCTGTGAGGAAAGTAAATCGCTTAGCTTTTGGTAAACTTTCTAATATATTAACAGGACCCCAATGTACAGAAAGGTTGGCATTATTATCTTTAGCTTCTAAAAGTAGTGGTTTGATAAAATCAATGCCCAGTGTTGTCGTCAGAAATTCGAATGCCTGCTCTTCCGATAATGAACGCATGATTGAATCTAATTGATCAAGCGTTGTGATACCTGGTTTAAACAAATCTATCCCTTGCGTTAAAATAGGGTGTGCTGATATAGCACCACCAGGACTTGATAAGAATTCTATTAAATCATCGAGAAATATGTCTTTACCTGAACTCGATACCGCTTTTAAAATTAATTGAGTATGTTCAGGATGCTTTGCTAATGCAAACTGATAATTATTGTATTTTTTAAGAAAAAGAATGCCTGTCACTTCAGCAGGTAGTTTTTTAGCTTGATTAAGCGTAAGAGAATATTCTGTTAACGTATTATCTATTTCTGATCTATTTTTTTTTGCAGTCTCTCTAAGTTGTTCTATTACGGGTTTGTATAACAAATTAATATCCGCGTCCCGCGCCATTTCTTCTTCTATTTTAATAATAAATTTTTCTATGACGGGAATCGCCCATGGTCTATCTAATAATGGTTGTAGCGCATTCTCAATATCAACACCTTTTTTAAGAAAGTCTGCTACATTATTGAATTTACTGCGTAGTAAACTTGAATATAATCCCTTGTTCAATTGATCCTGTGGAAAAATAGAAATGATATCTGAAGCTAATTTGAAATTATTTTCAAGTTGCGCTTGCCCAAGCAAGTTATTTCCCAAAACATCCACTTTGGAAATATTCGAATGATCAAGAGCATGCATAGCCTGCATCTCATCGCTATTCCGCCAATGGTTAATAAAATCAGACGTTTCTTTTTTATTATCTGCTCCTGTCATGTAAACATGCGTAGAAAAAATAATTTTATCATCATCTTTCAGAGCATCCTCTTTCTTCAATGCCAGATAACTCATGATCTTTTTTGCCATAGCGAGATCATTATTAGTTAGATCCTCATTCACTAATGCTAAAGGTTTGTCAGTCGCATGATTGGGATCCCCTAGGATCCACTCGTGTTTGTAAGAATCATACCCAAAACAAATTGCGTGTGATTTGCTAAGTAAATTAAAACCTATATTTGAATTTGGATTATTCGTTTCAAGCGATTCGCGTAGTATTTTGAAATAATCAGTTAATTGAGCGAGGTCATAACAACCTAGCAATGTATCGACTTCAGCTATGCCTTGTTTTTCTTCTAACGCCAAAGATGCAGTGAGGTCGACAGATTTCATAAAATTTTGAGGCTTAGCCCAATCGCCCTCGTACAAATGTGAATATTTTTCACCTGATTGATTCAGCGCAACACCATCTAGAAAAGCATAGATATCAACCCACGCTTGTTTTTCCTTGTTTTGTTCATCTACGGGTAATTTTTCAATATCCGCCTGAATTTCATTTAAAATGATTTGCTTTTTGTCATGATAAAAATCTTGAATGCCTTCTAAATAACTGGCGTTTCTCCAAAAGCCTAAATAATTTTGTAATTTCTCATCTTGAAGATGTTTTTGTATGTATTTTTCGTATATTTGTAGTAGTTTTTGAATACGTTTTTCATAAACTTCCAATTGATCTATTTCATGAATATTTCCTTCCGTATCTTTAACAGATGTTTTCCCTAAAATAATGGCTTCTAATTTCTTAGTAGCAATTCCATAACAAAACCCATGATTGACATTTTCGTAGCCAAGAAATTTCATAGCAAACAAAATGATACGCTGACCGACGATATCATTCTTTTGTTGAGAGGATGTGTTGCTTTGATGAGAAGAACTCAATGCCTGCTCCTCGCCGCTATTTATATTTATAAGTATAGCTTATAGATTGAAGCAAAATTTACGCGTGTAAATCTATGAATAAACGATATTATTTTTAGTTGGCGTTATAGCAAATAAAGAAAGCATGTGATGGCGACTGGATGATAGAGCTACTTCAATATCTCAACTAATTTCTCAATGATTAATCGATTCCCTTCTGGGAATTGGAGTTGTTGAAATTCTAAGGTGGAAATCCAACGTATGGGTTGCCCTTCAGCGCCTCTGGCGATTCCTTGAAAGGCTTTGACAATCCAGATATCTAATAAGACATGCTTGTGAGGATAACGATAATCGAATTTGAGCCATTCTTCGGCTTCCGTGACGTCGATGCCTAGCTCTTCTTGCAGCTCGCGCTGTAGGGCTTGTAAAGCTGTTTCATTAGGCTCAACTTTGCCGCCAGGGAATTCCCAAAAACCTGCTTTGATTTGATGGGCTAAACGTTGCGCGACCAACACTTGTTGGTCGGCGTTTAGAATGATTCCGATGACGACGTGTTGCATGGCTTAAGACAAACTGCCATGGCATTGCTTGAATTTTTTGCCCGAACCACAAGGACATGGTTCATTGCGCCCGACTTTAACGGCATCACGCACAAATGGCACCACAGTAGAATCGCCACCTTGCGCAGCCACACCTGCTGCAACACCAACAGGTTCACTTAATGAAGCAACTTCAGCATGCTCATATTCCATTTTAAACTTCATGGCTTGTCTGCGCTGTTCTTCTAATTTCTCAACATCTTCTTCCGCTTTCACTTCAAATTTACTGAGAATAGAAATCACTTCATAATTAATTCTATCTAACATCTCCACAAACAATTCAAACGATTCACGCTTGTATTCTTGCTTTGGATTTTTTTGCGCATAACCACGTAAATGAATACCTTGACGCAAATAATCCATCGCCGCTAAGTGTTCACGCCATTGCGTATCCAATGTTTGTAACATCACAGCTTTTTCAAATTGACGCATTACTGTGTTGCCTGCTTGCGCTTCTTTCTTCTCATAGGTTGCTTTCAATTCAGCTTGGATTTTTTCACGTAAATTTTCTTCGTGTAAATTGCTATCTTGTTCTAACCAAGTTTTGATAGGTAAGCGACAATTGAAATCTTTTTCTAATTGTTGCTCTAATCCTGCCACATCCCATTGCTCTTCTAAACTTTGTGGTGGAATGAAAGTACTGATCATGGTTTCAATGACATTATGACGAATCGCAGTAATTACATCACTAATGCTATCTGCTGTCAGTAATTCATCGCGTTGCGTATAAATCACTTTACGTTGTTCATTCGCCACATCGTCGAATTCTAATAATTGCTTACGGATATCAAAGTTATGCGCTTCGACTTTACGCTGCGCATTCTCAATGCTGTTACTTAAAATACGCGATTCCAACGCCGCACCCTGTTCCATACCAATGCGTCGCATAATAGACGTTAATCGATCGCCACCGAAAATACGTAATAAATTGTCTTCCAAAGACAGATAAAAACGTGATTTACCCGCATCACCTTGACGTCCAGAACGGCCACGTAATTGATTGTCGATACGACGAGATTCATGACGCTCAGACCCTAATACATATAAACCACCGGCATTAATAACTTGATCATGTCTTTCTTGCCATGCGCTTCTGCGTTTTGCGATTTCATCTTCGGATGGATTGTCTAATTGCTTAAGCTCAGCTTCTAAGCTTCCGCCTAACACAATATCCGTCCCACGACCTGCCATGTTGGTAGCAATGGTCACAGCGCCGGGTCTACCCGCTTCTGCAATGATTTGTGCTTCTTGTTCATGGAATTTAGCGTTTAAGACTTGATGAGGAATTTTTTCTTTTTTCAGCAAGCTTGACAAATATTCAGATGTTTCAATCGAAGCCGTACCCACTAACGCAGGCTGCCCTGCTTCGCGACCTTTTTTGATATCTTCGATAATTGCCGCATATTTTTCAGCAGCAGACATATAAACCAAATCCGGTAAATCTTTGCGTACCATATCTCTGTTCGTAGGTAACACAACAACTTCTAATGCATAAATTTGCTGGAACTCATACGCTTCTGTATCAGCGGTTCCCGTCATGCCTGATAATTTTTGATAGAGTCGGAAGAAGTTTTGGAAAGTGATAGACGCTAAGGTTTGGTTTTCTTGACGTATCTTAACTTTTTCTTTTGCTTCGACCGCTTGATGTAAACCATCAGACCAGCGACGTCCTGGCATCGTACGACCGGTGTGTTCATCGACAATGACCACTTCACCTTGTTGTACGATGTAATCGACATCACGATGGAATAAGGCATGTGCACGCAATGCAGCACTTAAGTGATGCATCAACATAATATTGTTCACGTCATACAAGCTCTCGCCTTCTTTCAGCAAGCCCGCTTTTGATAAAATTTCTTCTATGTGTTGATGACCTTCTTCAGACAAATAAGCAGCCTTAGTTTTTTCATCAATTAAATAATCGCCAGGTGCATCTTTAGCGGCTTGTTTAACGAGTTGCGGGACTAATTCATTAATTGCGATATAAAGTTCTGTGCTGTCTTCTGCAGAGCCTGAAATAATTAAAGGTGTGCGCGCTTCATCAATTAATATCGAGTCAACTTCATCGACAATGGCATAATTCACTGGACGTTGTACTTTGTCCGCCACACTAAACGCCATGTTATCGCGCAAATAATCAAAACCAAATTCATTGTTGGTGCCGAACGTAATATCAGCCGCATACGCAGCTTGTTTATCTTGCGCTGTCATATTGGGAAGAATGACACCGACTGTTAAGCCTAGGAAAGAATAAATAGGTCCCATCCACTCCGCGTCACGTTTCGCAAGGTAATCGTTAACTGTGACAATATGCACACCTTTTCCGGGCAATGCATTTAAGTAGGCTGCCAAGGTTGCAACAAGCGTTTTACCTTCACCGGTGCGCATTTCTGCAATATTACCACCGTGTAAAACCATACCGCCTAACAGCTGCACATCAAAATGACGCATGTTTAAGACGCGCTTACCCGCTTCGCGCACAACTGCAAATGCTTCGGGCAACAAACGATCCAAGGCTTCGCCGCCTTTTATCCGCTCACGAAACTCAACAGTTTTTGCTTGTAAAGCGGCATCGGAGAGAGACGATAAATTACGCTCAAGCGCATTAATTTGCTCTACCACTTTCCACATTTTTCGCAATACACGTATATTGCGGCTACCAAACATTCGCGTAAATAAACTTGTTAACATGGGGGTTGTTGTCTTCTCAGTTAAAAAAAATCAAAAAATATTATCTGCCTGATATTCACTTTATCTCTCCTCAACGGGAGCAGACTTATCAAACAGTAATCGTTATAATACGCTAAATTCTAAGGAAAGCACGATAACATGAGCCAAGATTCTCAACAAGCTATTACGCATGTTTTACAACAAGATAGCGCGGTTTTAGGCTCACTTTTAACCAAAATCCGTACACTCCGCCATTTGAATTGTCTCTTGTCAGACTGCTTAGGCGACCCACTTGCCAAACACTGCCAGGTAGCAAATTTTGATCATCAGCATTTGGTAGTCATCACCAATAATGCCATCTGGGCCACGCAGTTTCGGTTCCAAATTGCCAGTTTATTGCCCAAACTTCGCCAATATGAAGAATTTAAAAGTCTCAATACCATACAATGCAAAATCACGCCCATCATAGGCCAGCGACACACAGAAGAGCTCAAGCCGCGCACCATGCAACGAATATCTCAACCCACTTCAGAGATTATATTGGCAATTTCCAGTACAATTCGTCACAATAAGCTACAAGAAATTTTGCAGAAAATTGCGAAAAACAGGGAATAATACGCATCATTGAATAAGGAAGATTCACATGAACAGAACATCTTTAACAGCCCTCCTATCGTTGCTACTCACCTCCACATCTATTTTTGCCGCTGACAAATGCACACATTCTGCGGGTAATATGGTCGTTGGCAAAGTCACGATGCAATGTTTGGTGGTGGCGGGTTCTGCATTATTTAACGGAACAACAATCAAAGGTTCTTTAAAAGTCGCTGGCTCACTCAACGCTAACTCTGCTATGCTCAATAATGTTGATGTCACTGGAAGCATGAACATCAATAATTCTAACATTGATGGCTCAACTAAAATAACGGGAGCACTAGAAGCCACTGACACAAGCTTTCTTGATAAAGTGCAAATTACCGCTATTTCCTCGATCTTCAATCATTGCATCACAAAAAATATTTTTGTAAGCAGCTCTAAATCTGGCAAGCCCGCTTATCTATATTTGAATAATCATTCAGTAGTAAATGGGAATATTACTTTCGTAAATGGAAATGGAATCGTGAAGAAAAATGATTCTGAAATTAACGGAGATGTTGTAGGTGGAAAGGTAGAGTAACTGTCGATTCCGGCGCTCTAAGCTTTTATACAAAAAAACGGGGTGGCAGGGGATTGTTCCTTTCGCGCGCAGCTTGCGAGCACGAAAAAATTTTTCCCTGACAGAACCCCAGTCATTAAATAGATTAATTAGAACTCAGTAGCAAGGATAGGACGCATATAAGAAATAGGCGCATCTTTAGGATCATCAAACGTAACAGATTCCCACGCATCTTCTTGCTCTAGCAAAGTACGTAGTAATTTATTATTCAACGCATGACCTGATTTATAACCGCTAAACGCACCAATTAAACTAGAACCTAAGAGATACAAATCACCAATCGCATCTAAGATTTTATGACGAACAAACTCATCTTCGTAACGTAAACCATCTTCATTTAAGATACGAAAATCATCGATCGCAATCGCATTATCTAAACTTGCACCACGCGCTAAATTCATAGAACGTAAAGTTTCAAATTCAGACATAAAACCAAATGTGCGTGCACGACTGACTTCTTTCACATAAGAAGTACTAGAAAAATCTAACACCGCAGATTTGCAATGTTCTTTAAAAATAGGATGATCGAATTCAATTTTGAATGACACTTTAAAGCCATTGAAAGGTTCAAAGCAGGCCCATTTATCGCCTTCTTTCACTTTCACTTTACGCTTAATACGGATAAAACTCTTAGGCGCATTTTGTTCTTGAATGCCAGCAGATTGAACCAGAAAAACGAACGGAGCCGCACTGCCATCCATGATAGGAATTTCAGAGGCTGTCACATCGATATAAGCATTATCAATACCCAAACCCGCTAATGCTGACAACAAATGCTCGACCGTAGAAACACGAACACCATTTTTCATTAAACACGTAGACATCGTGGTATCACCCACATTTTCAGCGCGCGCAGGAATTTCAACGACAGGATCTAGGTCGATGCGTTGAAAGATAATACCTGTATTGGGGAGAGCTGGGCGGAGAGTGAGTTCTACCCTCTCACCGCTGTGTAATGCAATGCCTGTTGCCTTAATGACGTTCTTTAAGGTTCGTTGTCTAATCATTCCTAAACCACTTTTATAGCAATATTGGTGTGAAGAATATCATAAAGATATCCTATTGGAAAATAATATATACCCTAACCGAACTCAGGTTTCGGCTTCCTCTTTTCGGCGTAAAAACGCAGGAATATCCAGGTAATCCATATCAGTTGCAACATCAGCAATCGTGGATTTCGTCTGTGTTGTGGTCGTCGTTGGTGTAGAAATTATCCCGTGACGGCGCATAACAGCTGGTTTTTCGAGTTGATGATAATCCAAAGTGCCATCCGCTTTAGTATGATCGACGACTTTAGGAACACTGTGGCCAGATTGTTTACGGCCAAGCCCTGTCACAATCACTGTCACACGAATTTCATCACGTAAATCAGGATCAATAACTGTACCCACTACCACAGTCGCCCCTTCCGAGGTGATATTCTTGATAGCGTCGCCCACTTCTTCAAATTCACCAATGGACATATCCAAGCCCGCTGTAATATTAACCAGCACGCCACGCGCACCCGTCATATCCACATCTTCTAGCAATGGGCTGGAAATCGCAGCTTCAGCCGCTGCACGCGCACGATGTTCGCCTGAGGCCACACCGGTACCCATCATAGCCATACCCATCTCAGACATCACGGTACGCACGTCTGCAAAGTCTACGTTGATCAAACCAGGTCGGGTAATCAATTCAGCTATACCTTGAACCGCTCCACGTAATACATCATTGGCTGCTTTGAACGCATTAACCAAGCTGACGTTTTTGCCTAAAACACTTAATAATTTGTTATTTGGGATCGTAATTAACGAATCAACATACTGACTGAGGTTAGCAATACCAGCTTCAGCCACTTGCATACGTACTTTACCTTCAAAGGTAAAAGGCTTTGTTGTAACGGCTACGGTCAAAATACCTAATTCTTTGGCGATTTGTGCAACCACTGGCGCTGCACCTGTACCGGTTCCACCACCCATTCCACACGTAATGAATACCATGTCTGAACCATTCAGAGCAGCCTTGATACGCTCTCTGTCCTCTTCTGCTGAGCGACGACCCACTTCTGGATTCGCACCGGCACCTAAACCACGGGTGATTTCTTCACCTAATTGAATCGTAGTATGTGCTGAAGAATTTTTTAAGGCTTGTGCATCTGTATTTGCAACAATGAATTCTACACCTTCAATGGATGCAGTCATCATGTGTTCCACTGCATTACCACCGCCACCGCCGATACCTACTACTTTGATGACTGCGTTTTGTGGTTCTGCACTGATTAATTCAAACATTTAACGACTCCTTGTTCTTATATAAAGACCAAAAAAATAAATTACTAAAACCAAATAAAGCTAATTGTTAAAAATTACCTTGAAACCAACCTCTCATTCTAGACCATAAGCCTTTTATACTGGAATCTGATAATGCATCGCGCGGCATGTCACGTTGTTGTAAACCATAAATCAACAAGCCTACGCCTGTTGCATAAACTGGGTTATTAATCACATCAGTCAAGCCTGTTACAAATTGTGGTGTCCCTAAACGCACAGGCATTTTAAACACACGCTCTGCTAATTCTACCGCGCCTTCTACTTTTGACGCGCCACCGGTTAACACCATGCCTGCTGCAATGGAATCTTCTAATCCACTGCGACGAATTTCAGCGGCGACCAGTGAAAATAATTCTTCATAACGCGCTTCAACCACTTCAGCTAACGCACGCTTAGAAACATGTCTGCCTGGACGATCACCCACAGTTGGAATATCAATCATGTGATTGGTATCCGCTAGATCTTGTAATGCGCATGCATATTTCAATTTAATGTCTTCAGCATTTCTAGAAGGGGTACGTAATGCAATCGCGATATCATTTGTCACTTGATCACCCGCAATCGGAATGACTGCTGTGTGACGAATCGCACCTTCTGTAAAAATAGCAATATCTGTTGTACCACCACCGATGTCTATCATACAAACACCGAGTTCTTTTTCATCGTCGCTTAAAATGGATTGGCTTGAAGCAAATTGCTCTAACACAATATCGCTAGCCATCAAACCACAGCGTTTTAAGCATTTCACAATGTTTTGTGCTGCGCTCACAGCGCCTGTCACGATATGGACTTTTGCTTCCAAACGAACGCCTGACATCCCAATCGGTTCACGAATGGAATCTTGTTGATCGATGATGAATTCTTGGGGAAGGATATGCAGAATTTTTTGGTCTGCGGGAATTGCAACGGCTTTAGCAGCATCTATCACTCTGTCCACGTCTGTTTGTGTGACTTCACGATCACGAATCGCAACAATACCATGGGAATTAATGCTTCGAATATGGCTACCTGCAATCCCTGTGAAAGCAGAGTAAATTTGACAACCCGCCATTAATTCAGCTTCTTCAACTGCACGTTGGATTGAATTGACTGCTGATTCGATGTTGACAACAACACCTCTTTTCATACCTTGTGAAGGATGCGAACCTAGGCCAACAATGTTGATTTTGCCATCTTGGGAGATTTCTCCAACGATCGCAACGACCTTGGATGTCCCTATATCAATACCTACCATTAAATCTTTATTTGGCTTCTTTGCCATAGTTATGTTTCCAGACGAGAAGTTTATTTATGTGGCCGATTTCCACCGTACTGCCATTCCGTTAGGGTAACGCAAGTCAATGTAATCCACATTACTGACTCTATCTCCCACAATTTTGGGATACACTTTCACAAATTGATCGAGTCTAGTCAAGATTTCTTTGTGTTCTATATTCAATTTTATTCCGTTATCCAAAGTAATCGTCCAAACGAGCGCCGGTGATAATTCTAGGCGTATAATTTTAGAACGCAATGGGTTTAAGATGTTATTAATTTTTTCGTAATAATTTGTCATCAAAATTTGCTCACCCAAGGGTCCCAAAAAGTGTGGGAGGTTAGCTGGGTAAGTTTGAGTCGCCGGATTGAAAACCTCCCCGGCCGAACTGAGCAAACCAGAATCATTCCACAAGGCAACTGGATTTTTTTCATTCACAGTGACTATGACTCTATCTGGCCAAATACGACGCACCATGACTTCTGACACCCATGGAATTTGTAAAATGCTGTCTTTGATACTTTCAATATCCACTGCAAAAAATCCATGACTGACAAAAGGTGCCACTTTATCTTGGATTTCTTGATGATCTACATGCGAAATACCAAAAACTTTCACACTGCGGATGGGAAAAAATTCATCTTGACGCAATGTGTTGATAGAAAGAAATAATAAAATGAGTACGATAATAAACGACACAATTTTAAGAGTGGGCATGATGGATTGCGTGATTTTGTTATTTACTTTTGTTGCCATTATTGATTTTTTCCGATAATGCAAACTTCAGGAATTAATTTTATTCCTTGTTTTTCTTCAACTGTACTTGCCACTTGCGCAATCAATGTTTCAATGTCTTTCGCTTTCGCTTCACCTTCATTGATAATGAAATTCGCGTGTTTTTCTGACACGCGTGCTTTGCCAATGGCTTTGCCTTTTAATCCGGATTGCTCAATTAATCTTGCCGCATAATCTCCGGGAGGATTGCGAAAAACTGATCCGCCATTCGGCCAACTGGTTGGTTGCGCCATATTTCTTTTTTCTAAAAGCGTTTTAATTTTTTCAAGCGACTGTGATTTTTCACCGTTGTTTAATTGAAAATATCCCGCCGCAAACCATTCATTTTCAGGCCTTTTAACGTGTCTATACGCTACTTCAAAATCAGCAGCCGATCTTTCTTGTCTTTTTCCTTGGCGATCTATCGTTTCAACTTTGACAACATGTTGCCAGGTTTCACCACCATAACAGCCTGCGTTCATCGCTAAAGCACCACCGACAGTTCCAGGAATACCAGCTAAAAATTCGATACCCGTTAATCCTAATCGTGCAGTATGTCTTGCAAGCTGCGCACAAGAAATACCCGCTTCTGCGCGAATCACTAATGGATCGTCATGATTCATTTCTATCAACGCACCTTGCGTAATAATCGCAACACCTTCAATGCCGCCATCTCTCACTAAAGTATTACTGCCCAATCCTAACCATAACAAAGGCACTTGCTGCGGCAGTTGTTGTAAGAAATTCGAAACATCTGCTAAATCTGCAGGAATATACACAAAATCTGCAGGTCCTCCCACTCGCCAAGAAGTGTAAGGCGCCAACGATTCATTCGGCATTAAACGTCCGCGACAATTTTTAAAATCTTGCAAAGACGACCTCCTTCATGTGCGATCTAGCACTCTCTCAGCTAAATTTGCAGCTAACGTACCAATGTTCCCAGCACCTTGCATTAATAACACATCATCACCACGCAGTACTTCATCGAGTACATTACTCAGTTCTGCATGCGATTCTACAAACACAGGATTAACTTTACCAAGTAAGCGAATTTGTTGCGCTAATGTTTTGCCATCTGCGCCTTCAATAAAATCTTCACCCGCGGAATAAACATCTAATAAAACTAAAGCATCTAGCTTAGACAACACATCACAAAAATCATTAAATAAATCGCGTGTACGTGTATAACGATGCGGTTGATACACCATGACTAAACGCCGCGTCGGCCAACTTTCTCGCGCCGCTTGTAAAGTCGCTGCAATCTCACGCGGGTGATGTCCATAGTCATCGATTAACGTCACTTTTCCGCCCTGATCGATGACAAAATCACCATAAATTTGGAACCGTCTGCCAATCCCAGCAAATTTTTCTAGTGCTTTCACGATTGCATCATCTGATATTTTTAATTCTGTCGCCACAGCAATGGCCGCTAGCGCATTCAACACATTATGCCGACCGGGTAAATTCAACGTAATTTTTAAATCCGCCAACTTACCTTGCCGACGTTGCACAACAAAATGTGTGCGCGTGCCAATTTGTGAAATATCTACTGCACGAAAATCTGCTTCGTCACTGAAGCCATACGTAAATAAAGGTCGCGAAACTTCAGGTAAAATATCGCGTATCACAGGATCATCAACACACAACACCGCTAAACCATAGAACGGCAATCGATGGAGAAAATCAATAAACGCTTGGCGCAGTTGTGAGAAATCATTTTGATAAGTGCCCATGTGATCTGCATCAATATTCGTCACAATCGAGACCATAGGTTGTAAATATAAAAACGATGCATCACTTTCATCTGCTTCTGCTACCAGATAACGACCATTGCCTAAGCGTGCATTGCTACCAACGCTATTCAAGCGTCCGCCGATGACAAAAGTGGGATCAACACCCTCTTCCGCTAAAATACTGGTGACTAAACTCGTTGTTGTCGTCTTGCCATGTGTACCTGCAATCGCAATACCGTAACGAAAACGCATTAATTCGCCTAACATTTCTGCGCGCGGCACAATAGGGATATGCGCTTGGCGAGCTGCTACTAATTCAACATTGTCTTTGTCGACAGCAGAAGAACGCACGACCACGTCCGCGTCCTCAATATGGCGTGCATCATGACCAATAAAGATTTGTGCACCTGCTGAGCGCAATCTTTTTGTTAAAGCATTATCAGCTATGTCTGAACCTGAGACTTGATAACCTTCCCCTAATAACACTTCAGCAATACCACCCATGCCCACACCGCCAATACCAACGAAGTGCACGCGTCTGATACGCCCCATTTCAAATGTCCAGTTCAATGACAAATCTCCCCACAAATCGTAAATACTTTATCCGTCGCATCAATACGACGTAATTGATAAGCTGCTTCAGCCATCGCCTGACGCTTCTCGGGTGAATCAGATAATTCTTTTATCAACGCCGCCAAACCATCTTCAGTTAAAGCAGTTTGTTGAATAAGCAACGCAGCTTGATGTTTTACAAGATAATTTGCGTTTGCTGTCTGATGATCATCCACGGCATAAGGATACGGCACTAAGATGGCACCCAATCCTGCTGCACACAATTCTGCTATCGTTAATGCGCCTGCGCGGCATAACACAATATCAGCCCAAGCATAGGCTTTACCCATGTCTGTGATAAAAGGCACGACCTCGGCCTCTAGTCCAGCCGCCTGATAAGCTTGCTGAGTGCTCTCACAGTGTTTTTCACCGGTTTGATGATACACGAGAGGGCGTTCACTTGCAGATAATTTTGCTAAAGCTTTAGGGACTAAATCGTTAAAAGCCGCCGCCCCTAGGCTCCCACCCATAATAAGCAAATGCATAGTCTGGGCATGACGGTCTTGGCCGCGGCTCTCAGGTGTTGGGAGTTTTGCGATTTCAACACGAACGGGATTCCCTGTCATAATGGTTTTTCCATTGTCTGGAAATGTATCGGGAAACCCTTCTAAGACTTTGCGCGCCAAATGCGCTAACCATTTATTGGTGAGCCCCGCCTTCGCATTTTGTTCATGTATCACTAGAGGATAGCGCAGTAACCAACTGGCAATTCCGCCAGGACCACTGACAAAACCACCCATGCCTAACACAACATCGGGCTTTAAGCGGTGAATAATGCGTAAGGACTGGACGATAGCAAAGACTAAGCGAAATGGTGCGAGCAAAAGACTTTTGAAACCTTTTCCACGCAGACCACTGATTGAAATAATGTGAAGAGGAATACTGGCTTCAGGAACGAGGCGTGACTCTAAACCTTTTCGAGTACCCAGCCAATGGACTTCTATCCCCTGTTCTTGCAATCGCTTAGCAACTGCTAAACCAGGAAAGACATGCCCACCTGTCCCACCAGCCATGATCAGGACTTTTTGCAATTTGCTCATCTATCGCAATCCCAATGCCATCATTCTATTTTCGTAATCTATACGTAACAACACGGCAATAGTAATACAATTGACCAGCAGACTGCTACCACCGTAGCTCATGAGAGGCAGCGTCAACCCCTTCGTGGGAAATAGACCACAGTTCACGCCTATGCTCACTGTAAATTGAATCGCAAACCATAAGCCAATGCCATAAGCGACAAATCCTGAGAAATGCTGAGAGAGACTTTGCGCACGACGACCAATCATAAATATCCTTACAACCAGATACGTGAACAAACCTATGACTACTAACATGCCTATCAATCCCAACTCTTCCGCGATCACTGCAAATAAAAAATCTGTATGTGCTTCAGGAAGATAAAACAACTTTTGAATGCTTTTCCCTAAGCCCACGCCAAACCAACCACCGCGTCCAAACGCTATAAACGACTGCGTCAACTGATAGCCACTGCTGTAAGCATGCTCCCAAGGATTTAAGAAAGATGTTAAGCGATGCAAACGATAAGGTGCAGAAATAGCGATGACAGATAAACCCACCAACACCACCAACATAATTGCACTGAAATGACGTAAGCGCACCCCAGCCAAAAACATCATGCCCAAGGACGTCGCAATAATAACGACTGCCGCGCCGAAATCTGGCTCACGCAGTAATAAGATACAAATCACACCTAACAATCCCATGGGTTTTAAAAATCCCATGAACGTGGTTTGAATTTCCGTATGGCAGCGCACTAAATAACTCGCCATATAGATGACCATTGCAAATTTCGCAATTTCAGAAACTTGTATGCCTAAAAATCCAATACCAATCCAACGCATACTGCCATTCACGCTATGACCCAATCCTGGAAACAACACCAAAGCCAGTAATAACAAAGCACCGACTAAGACATAACCGCTGACTTTTTCCCAATCTGCCATTTCAAACTGCGCGATTAAACCACCCAGCAAAACGCCCATGACTAAAAAAATCAGCTGTTTATAAAAAAAGTAAAATGGCTGATGCAATTGTTGATCTGAAACCACGATAGAAGCCGAAGCCACCATTAACATGCCTAAGCAAACAATACTGATAATAGTTAGAATAAGCCATTTATCATAAGGCGGAGGTGGCACCATCACACGACGTGGCGCGCCTCGATTAACAGTAACAGGTTGCATTTTCATTTTAATCCTTGCACGGCTTCAGTAAAAACATCGCCGCGATGTTCATAATTTTTAAACATATCCCAACTAGCACAAGCTGGCGACAATAAGACACTGTCTTGTGGTAAAGCAATTTTATCAGCTGCAATGACCGCGTCTTCTAGCGTTTTTGCGAAGTGAATATCAACACTATTGGCAAACGTATCCGCCAAGATGGGCGCTGCCTCGCCTATTAAAATCACTGATCGCACATATTTTTTAATAATCGGTAACAAAGGAGAAAAATCAGCATTTTTCCCTAATCCGCCTGCAATTAAAATAATTTTACCGACGATATCGCTTCCCAAGCCTTCTACTGCAGCTTGCGTTGCACCGACATTGGTTCCTTTGGAATCGTTATACCATCTCACGTCACCGCGCGTACGCACTAATTGGCAACGATGCGGTAATCCTTGAAATTTTCTCAAGGTTTCCAACATGGCATCCATCGCCAGACCATAGCCATAGCCTATCGCTAACGAGGCTAAGGCATTCGCTTGATAGTGGCGCCCTAATATCGGTAAATCGCGAACCAGCATTAAAGTTTTATCTTCAAAAGCTAAGTACATTTCATTATTTTTTTGCAACAAGCCAAATTCATTCGCGCGCGGTTGTTGCAAAGTAAACTGTAATTTCCAAGTCACATAATGTGTCCCACAATCTGTAAGAGGGTCATCTCGATTACAAACTGCCACATCACATTTATCATAAATCCGTAATTTTGTTGCTTGATAATCTTGCACGCTGTCATATCTATCCATGTGGTCTGGCGTCACATTTAAAACCGTTGCAACTTTAGGCGCTAAAGAATAAGTGGTTTCTAACTGAAAACTCGATAATTCTAAGACAAAAAGTTGTGGCGCCGGCGTCGTTAATAAATCCAACGCAGGAAATCCCAAGTTACCACCGACTTCCGCATAAAGACCTGACGCATTTGCCATTTGTCCCACTAAAGTCGTCACCGTGCTTTTTGCGTTGGTGCCCGTGATAGCAATCACTGGCGCTTTCGCTTCTTTAGCAAACAGTTCGATATCACCTTCAACGGTAACACCACGCGCGATTTGTTTCACAATCGCAGGTTGTTTAATCGATACACCAGGACTCACGATTAAATGCGATGCTTGCGATAAGACTGGCTGATCTAAATTACCTAGCGCGATAGAAACATTAGGATACGCTTCTTTAAAATGCGCAAGTTCTGGTGGATTTTCTCTCGAGTCGACAACAGCAAATGGTAGCTTTTTTTTCGATAAATAACGCGCACAAGACATACCTGTCGCACCTAACCCAACGATGATATATAAATCTTGAGACATATTATCCTACCTTTATCTCAGCTTGAGTGTTGCCAATCCGCATAATACTAACACAAACGTGATAATCCAAAAGCGCACAATGACGCGTGGTTCTGGCCAACCTTTTAATTCAAAATGATGATGAATCGGCGCCATGCGGAAAATACGTTTTCCGGTTAATTTAAATGAACCGACTTGCAAAATGACTGACACCGTTTCAAGAACAAAAACGCCACCCATGATGAGTAACACTAATTCTTGTCGCACGATAACAGCAATAATCCCTAACGCTGCGCCTAATGACAAAGCCCCCACGTCTCCCATAAAAACTTGCGCAGGATACGTGTTAAACCAAAGAAACCCTAAACCTGCTCCGACCAGGGATCCACAAAATACGACGATTTCTCCCGCGCCCGGCACATAGGGTATGCCTAAATACAAAGCATAATGAACATTACCCGTTACATAGCAAAAAATGCCTAAAGCCATCGCAACCATCACAGCCGGCATGATAGCCAAGCCATCGAGTCCATCGGTTAAATTCACCGCATTACTCGTTCCCACAATCACAAAGTAAACCCAGATAATAAAGAAGGGGCCTAATGGCAATAAAATATGTTTGAAAAATGGCACCACTAATTGTGTTTCCACAGGCAAAGTCGCTGTGAAATATAAATAACTGGCAGCCCCTAATCCTAAAATAGTTTGAAAAAGATATTTACGTCGCGCAGATAATCCACGGCTGTGTTTTAAAAATAATTTGAGATAATCATCCCACCAACCAATCGCACCGAATCCTAAGGTTGTGATTAACACCAGCCAAACATATTGATTGGATAAATCACTCCATAATAATGTGCTGATGGAAATAGCGATTAAGATCAGCGCGCCACCCATTGTCGGTGTGCCTGCTTTGGATAAATGGCTTTTAGGACCATCATCGCGAATCACTTGACCCATTTTGCGCAAGCTCAAGGTACGAATCACCGCAGGTCCTATCAACAAGGCCACCGCTAAAGCCGTGATGATCGCTAAAATAGTCCGCAAAGTGAGATATTGAAAAACGTGAAACACGTGGAAGTATTTTGCGAGATATTCGCTTAGCCATAATAACATTTACACTCTCCCTATATATTTCTTCACTTGCTCCACATCACTAAATGGTAGCTTTTTATCCCCAATAATTTGATAAGTCTCTGCCCCTTTCCCAGCAATCAAGACACAATCCCCTGCTTTTGCTGATTGAATAATCTCTCGAATCGCTATTGCGCGATCATGTTCAACCCTGACTTTAGATGCATCAGAGAAACCTTTCAAAATATCAGCCACAATCTGCTGTGGATTTTCCTGTCGCGGATTATCATCTGTAACGATGACAGAGTCAGCATTTTTTTCAGCTATTTTTGCCATTAACGGTCGTTTTGTTCTATCTCTGTCACCACCGCAGCCAAATAAACAGAGCAGCCTGCCACGACAATGTTGTCGCAGCGCTAATAAAGCTTTTTCAAGTGCATCGGGTGTATGGGAATAATCAACGACTACCAGTGGTAAATCCTGCCCACCCAAGGCTTCCATTCTGCCCGCTACCGGCGTTAATTTTGCAAGACTCTGTAAGACAGCTCTCAAAGGAAATTTCATGACACACAAGGTGGTTAAGACGGCCAACAGATTACTGAGATTAAACTGCCCGACCAGTGGCGCAAATAAATCTCCCTCACCCCAAGGCGTATGAACGCGCGCATGCATACCAGACAATTCTAGCTGGATCTTATCTGCATAGACGACGGGAACAGCTATTTTCTGCGGCTTATTTACGCTATACGCAATCATATCTTTCTTTGTGTGCAAGCTATCAATCAGTGAACGACCAAATTCATCATCGGCATTAATCACGGCATGCTGACACAAACCATTATCAAACAAGCGTTTTTTTACTGCGCCATAGGTTTTCATGTCGCCGTGATAATCTAAATGGTCTTGCGTTAAATTAGTAAAAATCCCAACCTCAAAAGGAATACCATTCACTCGACCTTGATCAATGCTATGGGAAGAAACTTCCATAGAAACTGCTTTGGCACCGTGTTGTAAAAAATCAGCAAATGAGGATTGTAAGGTGAGCGCATCTGGCGTTGTTAAACTACCAGGTTGAATATGGCCATAGAGACCACTCCCTAAAGTCCCTATCACACCACAAGTCGTCTGTAATTCCTGTAAGGCCGCTGCGATAAAATGTGAACAAGATGTTTTGCCGTTTGTACCAGTGACTCCAACTATACGTAAGGCGTCCGCAGGCTGTCCGTAAAATTTGGCAGCTAACTTACCTAGTATCAGATGTAACGAAGGAAGCTGAATGAGGGGGACTTTAGGCGCAGGGATGATAGTTGCGGCTCCGTCTACAAGAACAGCACAAGCCCCTTTTTTGATGGCATCTTCGATAAACTCACGACCATCTAAATGGGTACCTTGATAAGCAAAAAATAAATCGCCCGGCTGCACTTTTCTACTGTCTAATGCCAGGCCTGTGATAGAACAGTCTATGCCTTCCGGAAGGGGAATTAGTTCGCTAAGCAAGGTCGATAGCAACATGGTGGGCATAGTCATTCTGTCATAAGGTTAAGACTGAATGATTATAACCCTAACCTCATAGAACAAAAATCAATTTCAACCTTTTCGTCCATTACGAATGGTAATGATGTGATCTGAAGGTACCCTCAAAGAATCATTT
>CAJCIZ010000096.1 GCA_903970525.1 Myxococcales bacterium
ATTTAAATGATTGGGCATTAGAAGGTAAGTGGGGCGTTTTTCCTGAAAGAATTATTTCAGGAGAAGCCAATGCTGCATTAAAAATTCATTTTCATGCGCATAAGGTTTTCATGGTGATGGGGAGTACCACACAAAAGCCTATCACGGTGCATTTACGCTTGAATGGTGAAAATCTCATCTCAGAGAAAGGCAAAGATGTCGTGAATAGCGCGATCGTTGTCAAAGCGCATACCTTATATGAGGTGATTGTGATGAACCAATCGGGTGAGGGGATTTTGCAAGTGAGTGCCGATGCGCCTGGTTTGGAAGTCTATACATTTACATTTGGATAATTTAAAAGCCCGCTGTATACTAAAGCGCTTCAACTGGAGGAATTTTTATGCGAAGGATATTTACGAAAATTGTTATTGCACTGTCTCTATTGTTATCTTTTTCCCTTGTCGCGGAAGCAGAACCACAAACCTATACTTTAGACCCCGGCCATACTTATGTGTTATGGCACATTAACCATTTTGGATTTTCCAATCCCTCTGGGAAATGGATGGCAGATGGTACGTTAATTTTAGATGAAGCGAAGCCACAAGACAGTAAGTTAAATGTCAACATCCATCTGGCTGGTTTGACCACGGGTATTCCGAAACTAGATGAACATTTAAATAGCCCAGACTTTTTTGATGCGACAAAATTTCCTGTTGCGACCTATGTGAGTGATAAAGTGGTGCTAACAGGTAAAGACACAGCGAAAGTCTATGGCAATCTCAATGTCCACGGTATTTCTAAACCTGTTATCTTAGATGTGAAGCTCAATAAAATTGGCGTTAGCCCTATTACACAAAAGAAAACAGCTGGATTCACTGCGACTGCGGAATTAAATCGTTCTGACTTTGGCATCAGTAAATATCTTCCTGGGCTTGGCGATGCTGTGAAAATCAATATCGAAGCAGAAGCAGATCTTGAAACACCAAAAGCAGGTTAAGTGCATGCAAATCACTAACACAAAAGATCGCTTTGGCTTAGTCGCCATCTTGCTGCACTGGCTCATGGCTCTTTTGTTGATTGGCTTGGTGATATTAGGTTTGTATATGACACGCATTCCCATCAGCGCGCAAAAACTAAAATTCTATGGATGGCATAAAGAATTTGGAATTTTGGCGCTGATGTTTGTGATTGTGCGACTCACCTGGCGTTTAACTAATACAAATCCTTCCTTATCCTCATTGCCGCTCTGGGAAAGAGCCGCAGCGCGTTCCGTGCACTGGGCTTTTTATGGATTCATGTTTGCGATTCCAATTAGCGGTTGGTTGATTACCTCTGCTTCCGGTCTGCCAGTGTCTGTGTTTGGTTGGTTTGTGTTGCCGAATTTAGTGTCCAATAGCGAAGCGTCGCGTCTCTTCTACACAATGATACATAAGTGGCTTGCATATGGCTTGATTGTCACTTTCTGTGGTCACGTTGCAGCCGCTTTAAAACACCATTTTATTAATAAAGATGATATTTTACGGAGAATGATATGAAAATTATTTCTACCTTATGCGCTATGCTTTTATCTTTGCTGAGTACAATTGCATTCGCAGCAGCGCCTGCATGGAAAATTGAACCCGCTGCCAGTAACATTAAATTTACTGCAACACAAAATGGTTCGCCAGTGTCAGGTGAATTTAAAAGTTTTACAGGCGATATTAATTTTGATCCTAGCGATTTAGCAACCAGTCACGTCAGTATTGATGTGGATCTAGGCTCTGTGTCTACTTCTTATGGGGAAGTGGCAGATACCTTAAAAACACCAGATTGGTTTAACGTAAAAGTCTTTCCAAAAGCTGTTTTCAAAGCAGACCATTTTACCAAAACCGGCGATAAAACTTATACCGCAGACGGTACTTTAACGATACGTGATAAATCACAATCTGTGACTTTAACCTTTACGCTGCAAGACTATTCAAAAACAAAAGCACTCGCCAATGGTTCAACAACCATTAAGCGCACAGCGTTTGGTGTAGGACAAGGTGATTGGGCAAAAACAGATGCTGTGAAAGATGAAGTTAAAATTGACTTCACTGTGTCAGCGATTGCGAAATAAATCTGAAAGTTATCACGGACATCCCAGTCCGTGATAACTTCTATGAATCAATATTATTATACTTTGTGATAGTAATAATATTTATGCCATTTAGCCACGCGTTCACCGGGTACCCATGTCCAGGCTGAACATTGTTTATCAGTATGGATTGGATTAGCGAAATATACATATTTGGTGCAAGCAAATTTTGCATCAAATAATGCACATGCATGGTACTTATGGTATTTACCATCAACGGTGTAACATTTGGCAAATGCATAAGGAGATTCATAAATATATTCACGCGATGGACTCAGTAGTCTGTATTTCCCATCATAGTAATGTGCGTTTGCAACTCCTGTAAAAACTAATGAGCTCATTAGAACCAATAAGAACAATCCAACATTATGCTTAAACATATTGTTATCCTCCTGGTTGACGTAGTTCTAGAACTGGTTGTACAAAGTATAGTATAGCATCCATGATCAAATATGGCGCAAATAGTAGCTCATTATAAAATCACTGTACAATGCTAGGGTTGCGGAAACGAACCCGCATCAATTGCTGTCTCGCGGGACGATTGGATGAGGGCTTTTAGTTTAGCCCTCTCCCGCCAACTGAATTCAAGAACGCAGCTTGTTAATGCGGGAGAGGGTTGGGTGAGGGACATAGCCTATTAATTATTCTTCGTAAAACACGCCATCACAATACCCGCAAAGAACCAGCCAATTAATAAATCAGCCATCTGTACCAAGGTATATTGCGTATCAAACGCAAACCAATTCCAATACGGGACGTCTGTTGCGATACTCGCAGCCAGCGCAAAAACCACCACAAAAGCGACGCGGCGGATATAACCCAAGCCTTTTGTTTTAAACAACAACCAAGCAACAAAAAAAGCTGAAATGATCTGGCTCACTAAGCCTATTCCCATTTGTTTCCACATAGAAGGTGACATACCTTCTAGATGCACAGCAGAGAACACCATAGGTCCTTGAGGAGCTTGATCTTTTGATTTGTCATAATCTTGTGGAGAAGGTAATAAATAAATGCCAGAGGTGGGCGCATTGGCTTGAATCGATTGCGCTACAGCGTTGTTATCGCTAAAGCTATGTATAGTCATCATGTGCCAAGGTAGCACCATCCATGAAACTGCACTCCAGATAAATAATACGATACCGCCTAAAATTCCTGCTTTGATATGTCTTACCATATTTTCATACTCCGTTATTGAAAAGGTCGGCTAAATTCTAACCTAAGGGAGGTCGTAAGAAATATAAATATTACTTATCGATCCTATTTAATCTATATATTTCACTTATTGTAAGCCAAGGTTTATTGTCTGATTTCATCATCACAATCAGGAGAAACTTTATGCTAACAATAGGCCAGCGATTCCCACAGATCATGTTGAAAGGCGTTATTTCGTCAGATCTGCAACAGGCATTTACTGAGTTGGATACCCATCATGCGCAAGGAAAATGGAAAGTTTTTTTCTTTTGGCCTAAAGATTTCACTTTCGTCTGTCCTACTGAGATTGCAGAGTTTGGGCGTTTAAATCAAGAGTTCAGCGACAGAGAGACAGAAGTTTTTGGTGTGAGTACTGATTCTGAATTTGTGCATCTTGCGTGGAAGCAACAAAAAGATGAATTGCGTGATTTACCGTTTCCCATGTTATCGGACATTAAACGTGAATTGACACAAGCGCTTGGAATTTTAGATGAACAAGAGGGCGTTGCGCAACGAGCCACTTTCATTGTGGATACACAAAACATTATTCGATTCGTCATGGTGACAGACTTAAATGTAGGGAGAAATCCAAAAGAAGTGTTACGCGTACTGGATGCGTTACAAACAGATGAGTTATGTCCTTGTAATTGGCAGAAAGGCGAAAAAACCATAGAGATTGCATAAAAACAACTTAAAAGGAAATTACCATGAGTCTAGACAACTTTAAAAATGTATTACCCGATTTCGCAAAAGATATTAAATTAAATTTATCCAATGTCATGTCAGTAGAAGGAGCACCAGACTTAACGCAACAGCAAATTTTTGCAATTGCCTTAGCCTCAGCTTACTCAACAAAAAATCCAGAAATTATTAAGGTGATATTCGAAGAAGCGCAACGCGTATTACAAGATAATGAAATTAACGCTGCAAAATCCGCCGCAACAATTATGGCGATGAATAATGTGTATTATCGATTTCTTCATTTGGCGAGTGATAAGTTTTTTTCAAGTTTGCCTGCTAAGCTCAGAATGAATGTCCTCGCGAATCCTGGCGTGGATAAAACGGATTTTGAATTGAGTTGTTTGGCCGTTTCAGCCATGCACGGGTGCGGTATGTGTATGGATGCGCATGCTAATGAATTGAGTAAAGCAGGCGTCAGTAAGCTAGCTATTCAATCGGCTGTTCGTATCGCCTCAGTGATTAATGCGGCGGCCATGGCAGTCATGTTTAGCGAAAAATAAAATAAACTGCGCCAACCATGCATAGACCTGCCCACAAAAAGTTCCATGATAATGCTTGGCGCATATAAAGAATCGCAAAGGGTGCAAAGACGGAGAGTGTGATGACTTCTTGTAGTATTTTAAGCTGAGCCAAGCTAATGTCATTGCTATAAAAACCGATGCGATTTGCGGGTACTTGAAAAATATATTCAAAAAATGCTATTCCCCAACTCACTAATATCGCAATCCATAATGCTTTGTGGTTTAGGATTTTTAAGTGTCCATACCATGCAAATGTCATAAATATATTTGACAAGATAAGCAATAGTATTGTGTAGGCGTAGGTCAATATCATTTAGCTTCTCCCATTTGATTAGATTTTCTTGCATATGCTGATAAATTTATTTAAAACCGCCGTTCTATGTTTTTCTTTGTGTAAAATGATAAAAAAATCTCGTGTTAATGTTAAAAAAGGTGTTTTCAATTGCACGAGCTGACCGTTTTTTAATGAATCAGCAACCACTGATTTTGAAAGGCAACTGATGCCAAATCCAAGCAGGACCGCTTTTTTGATCGCTTCAGTATGGCCTAATTCTAGGAATGGGATAATTTTACTTCCCATTGCTTCTTCAAATTTTTCTCTAGTGCCAGAGCCTGGTTCTCGCAATATCCATTTTGCATGATAAAGATCTTCGCGGGTAATTTTTCTTTTTTTAGCTAAATCATGTTTTGTGGATGCAATAATAATTAATTCATCTTTTTTCCAAGGGATGATTTCGATTTCATCGCTGTAACAATTCCCTTCGATTAAACCAATATCGATATTAAATTTTAAAAGTTGTTGAATAATCTGCTCTGTGTTTGCAACCTGTAATGTGATTTTGGTTTTTGGATACGCCGTCATAAAATTGACGATGATTTCAGGCATTAAATAATTACCAATGGTTGTGCTGGCGCCTACGCAAAGTTTGCCTGTTAATTCTGCTTTTTCTACAGAAATCAAATCTTGTAGCTCGGTGGCTTGCGTGATGAGGTTTGCGGCTTTGGGAAAGAGAGCTCTCCCTTTTTCATTTAAAACAAGCTTCTTTCCTTGGCGGTCAAACAAAACGCCGCCGAGTTGGTTTTCCATTGTGGATAAAGCCATGCTGCAAGCGGATTGGGTTAAAAACAGCGTTTCTGCGGCCTGAGTCATATTGCCTGTTTGTGCAATGGCGACAAAGACTTCGATTTGTTTGAGGGTGATACGCATATTATCAATATAATTGATAATCTATATAAAAACAATGAATTTTACTGATAAAAGGGCGGCTGCTATACTTTTTACATAGTCATAACATAGGCGAGAGAACCATCATGGATCCATTAGAGAGCCAAGCTAAGCATGCTGAATATGCCTTAATCGGCGCAGGTCCCTCTGCCATTTGCGCGATACCCAGTATTCTAAAGAATGGCGTCTCAGGTGACGATGTTATCTGGATAGATCCACAATTCAACGTTGGTGATTTTGGCACAATCTTAAGTGTAGGGAGTAGCGTTCCAGGTAATACGGCTGTGGAAGATTATCAAAAAGTGATTAAAGAAATTTTTGCATTGTTTCCTGCATTCGCTCCACCAAAAAATCAAGCATTTGAAATTGACCAGCTTCATCCCAGTTTTGTTTGTACGCTCAAAGTAGCTGCTAATCCTATGCAACACATCACCAATGAATTGCGCAAGATAGTGCGTTCTTTGGAAGGCAAGGTAACGAATATTGTGAGCGACACAGAAAGATTAACGTTAGAAATCATGCTGAACGACGGCACTAGAACATTCATCAAAACAAAAAGAGCAATATTGGCGACCGGCTCCCAACCAAAAATTTTAAAATTACCGACGATGCATGCCTCAGTGACAATGATTGATCCTACGATTGCTTTTATTCAAACAGAACTTAACGAATACTTGCGACAACACCCAGGGATTACCACAGTGGCTGTCATTGGTTCTTCACATTCTGCGGCACTTGCAACGATGCATTGTTTGAAAGCAGGGTTGACGGTGAAACAATTTATGAATAAAGCTTATAAATACGCGACGCCGTGTGTTGCGCCAGATGGAACAAAATACACTCAGTATGATAACACGGGCTTAAAAGGCGATGTTGCAAAGTTTACACAACAGTTGTTGGATGATATTCGATCTGGCAAAAGTGAATACACAAATAAATTAAAAATTTATATTGGGAAAGATAGGCAAGAGATAAATTCCTTACTTGAGCAACATCTAGTTGGATGCAGCCATGCAGTTGCTGCAATAGGTTATCAAGCATCGAATACCTTGCAAGTGAACAATCAAGTGCTATCTAGCTTGTCTCACAATAATAAAACAACTGAATTTGACGGCATAAAAGGCTTGTTTGGAATAGGCGTTGCTTTTCCACAGCAAGTACAAGCTATTTCAGGTGAGATTGAGTGCGCAGTTGGTGTTGGGAAATTTTGGTCTACTGCAAATCATCCCATTGTGAGAGAGATTTGGAGAAAAAATTCTGCTGGTGCGTAATGTTATGCTGTTTCAGGCGCTAACGTATTTTGTGTCGTAGGTTTCACAGCCCCTATGCTAAACCGCTTTCTAGCAAACTGGTGAAACGGATATTCAATAAATAAATAAAGTGGTAACGCTGCCAATAAGCAAGCAAGTAAGATCAAGCAAAACATCCATCCTTTAAAAGCAATAAAGTGCGCGAGTATGGCAATCACTAGTAAATGTGTCAGATAAACAGAATATGAAATTCTTGCAATGGGTACCCAGAAAAAAGAGGAAAGCACAGCTTGTACTTTACTATTGCCGGAAGTGCTTTTTAATACGCTCATTAATATCCCACCAAAACCTAAACAAATAAGCGTGTATTGTATGGTAGTATAAAAAAATCCGCCTTGTAATGCGCCAGTCAATAATACAAAACCAACTAACAAGCCGCCTAAAGAGCAACTGATTAAACGAAATAGCCTAGAGTCTGTGACATAATCAAAGAGTAGGGCGACTAATACGCCGACAGCTAGTGCATCCATTCTATTGTGAAATGGATAATAAATAATTTTCATCAGCGCCGCATTAGGGAAGTTTTCGCCGATAGAATAAATGCGATACGTCAACATACGCGCAATCAACGCGGCAAAAATCAATAGGATAATCCACTGGGTTCGAGTTTCTGTCTTGCGTATTAAAATCAGAAAAAAGGGTAAGAGCAAATAAAAATGTTCTTCGATGGAGAGCGACCAGCTAGGAATGCCTATATTGGATGCGAAATAATCCGTGACTAAGCCAAGATTTAATAGAATGTCTTTTTGATGAAATTCCGGTAAATAAGCTTGATGATGAAAATGTTGTAACAGCACAATCAGCGCGATCACAACAAAATAAGCAGGGATGATACGAAAGAAGCGTTGAATATAGAAGTTAATCACTGAAAATGCATTGTTTTTAAGAGCCTTAATTAATGCATGACCAATTAAAAATCCACTTAACACAAAAAATAAATCAACACCCACCCAGCCATTATATAGAGGCGTTGCCCACTCCACATTCCAGCGAATATATGATACGCCAGGAATACGTTGGCAAATATGCGTAACCAGCACAAGCAAAATCGCAATGGCGCGTAGTCCATCTAAGCTCTTGAATTGTTGCGATTTGGATAAGCTCTTTAATGCGGATTTCAAGGTGACCCCATGCCGTTCTCTGTGAAAGGCCGTCATTGTAGCAAAACTCTGTTGGCTTGTCTAAAGTGTCTATTGGATAGGCGTAGCAATTTGGTATACTCAGCAGCAAAAAATGGAACAACGATGGTGGATTTTGCCTATCATTCTCTTGGATGAGTACTGTCATGCTTAATGCTTTTTTTACTACTGCCACGCTCTCCAATATCCTCACTTTTGGATATGCTGCTATTTTTATTTCAATACCCGTTTTCGCTTGCGTGAAAATGCTGCGCTCGTTTCCTGTTATGACTACAAGTAGTCTATTAATTTTAATTTGGATATTTCCTCTTCTTTTATTAGTGAATCCAATGGGAGTCATTGAAAATGACTATCTTTCGCACGTGGGTCAAATCGCAGTCCTCGCGCAGCAAATCAAGCAGGGGAATTTTTTACCGCATGTGACTTCATCGTTTGTGCTCATGGGGGATCCTACCGTCAGTTTTTATGGCAGGCTCTATTATATTTTCAGCGGATATTTATCGGTTTTTCTCGGTCCTCATATTGCTATTCGACTGGTTATTTTAGCCGTGAGCGCCATTCAGGTTGTGACACTTTGGCTTTGTTTCAAAACTTACTCGCAACACTGCGGTAGAAAATCTCTAGCGATAGTCTTAACTGCCATAGCGTACTGGTCTACCTATATGATGAATAGCCTTTATATTCGAGGCGCTGTTGCAGAATTTATTGCAACGAATATATTAGTGTCTATTGTCGCACTGATGATGTTGCTCTGGCATGCGCGCGAGGATCAAAAAATTGGATTCCGGGTTGCTATTATTCTTTGTTATAGTTTTGTGATTCTGACACATCCACTCACTGCAGCCTGGGGAACAATGGTGATGCTGCTGGTTGCGCTCGGACTTTTACTCAGTTTTGGCAGGAGCTCGATCACGGTAAAAGATATTGAGCTCATTTTTTTAGGAACATTCATTATCTCTTTTTCTTGGGTTTATCTGATGTTTCTATTTCCACCCTCGCAGGCGGCGATATCCCGCTCATTTATGTTGCTGCGATTTCCTGGTGCAGATATCGCATGGCTGCGGGCTTTACCTTTTCCACTGTCTCGAGTGTCAGCTGCTAAAGGGTATTTTGTTACGCAAATTAATTCTGTTTTATTTGTACTGTCTTGCATCACTCTCATTTATTATTTTGCAAAAAATATGCTGACGCGACGTGCGGTTGTTGCGAGTGTTTTTCTACTATTATCAGTATTTTTATTCGCAGTATCAGTTAATTCTTTTTTTGATGCGTTTCTTCCTAAATTTTTATCTGCATCGCAATTTGCTTTTAGACTAGTCACGTATATTAATTTATTTATGATTGTAGCAATGACTTTACTCGTTTTTGACATGCATAAAAGTTCTGTTAGGTTGTTCATTCCTCTATGTATGCTCGCTACTATCGTTGCAATGATTGGTGTTGGCATGAATCTTTTTCAAATGAGTGCAGGAACTACCTATGAAGGAAAGCACTGGTGGAGTTTGCAATCGTTTGAGCCTGAGTGGAAAGATTATCCCTATTTAAAATTTTCCCCCACACCAGAAGAAATAGCTCGTTTTAACGTAAGTCCTGGGTGCTTATATGCGCAGCTTCCCCCCGTTAGCATTTATGGCGCTGGCAATGTTTGCAATGCATTTTATATTGGCTTGTATCTTGATCCTACAAAAGCAGAAGCGTCTACAATCATTCCACCGAGAAAATCAAATACGAGCGCATGGTTGAAGACTGACGTTGTTTTTCATCCTTGGAATCAACTGACGCTTAACGATAATCCAGTAGAGTTTGGACATTATCAGTGGTTTTATAAAGTCAAAATTCCGCCGTCGGGTGGCGTGTTACGCTACAAAACTGTCCCAGATTTTTTATATTTGCTTCTTGATAGGGTGAGTTTTATTGTGTTTATAGGTTTGTTACTTTTTCTGATTTATCATGTATCTCAGACAAGGATTAAGCGAAAGTTTTAGCCCAGTTAGTTCATAGGCTAGACTGAGTAAGTGTTTTACCTTAATATTCCCTTAATAATTGCTCATTACTATGGCTAGACTCAATATCAATAAAAAATGAAACTCTCATGAATCAAAAAGCAAAACTTCTTCCTACTAGTTTGTTCATTACAATATTATTCTATGGGACATTAGGGCAAATTGTTGCGGATATGTATATTCCCTCTTTGCCGTTCATATCGCAATCACTAGGGGCGACAGCGGCATCCATTCAGTTAACGCTGACGGCTTTCATGCTTGGATTTAGCGCGGCTAACTTGATCTATGGGCCTATTTCAGATCGATTTGGTCGACGGAATCCATTGTTAACAGGTGTGGCAATCAGTTTATTGGGGTCTGTCATTTGCTGGTTTGCACCCTCCATATTGATATTAGTCCTGGGGCGATTCATGCAGGGCATCGGTGTTGCGGCGTGTAATTCAGTTGGTCGGTCTTTGACGCGTGATTTACTCAAAGGAAATCATTTAGCCAAATTCAGTTCGCAGCTTGGCATGATCATGGTTTTTGCAATAGCGACTGCGCCTACCTTGGGTGGATATATCCAACATTATTTTGATTGGCGCGGCGTATTTCTTTTTTTAACCCTGTATACCGTTCTAGTCTGGTTATTCATTTGGAAATTTTTGCCTGAAACAAATAAATTTCTCAATCCTGAAGCGACTCGAATTAAAGTCATTGCACGCAATTATTTGAATCTATTAAGCAGTAAAACATTTTTAGGCTATGCAATTTGCGTGAGCTGTGCTTATGCAGGTTTAATTGCCTATGTCACAGAGGGGCCGTTTCTGTTTCAAACCGTATTAAGCGTGTCACCCATTGAATTTGGTTGGTTTTCTTTTGTGACAGGTATCGCAATATTCTTAAGCTCTATTATCAACAGTGTCTCAGTGATGAAAGTGGGTTATGAAAAAATGTTGTTGATTGGAAATATTTTAATGTTTATCGGTGGGCTTGCTATGCTTGTTTGTGGCAGCCTGGGATTTTTGAATATTTTTGTTATTTTAATACCGTTATCTGTATTTAGTGTTGGTGCAGGCTTAGCATTTGCCAATGGCTCTGCTGGGGCCTTGCATTATTTCCCTAAGATCGCAGGTTCTGCAGGCTCTCTATTCGGCTGTATGCAAATTTTAGGTGGTACGCTTGCTAGTGCACTGATGGCAGGTGTACATGCAAGCAATCAAATTCCATTAAGCATGGTTTTAAGTTTACTAGGATTCGCCGCTTTGCTGAGTTGGAGGTTTTTAGCGATTACAGAAAAAGACACGTTAAGTCTTGCGATGGAAGTATCCCAATGAATCGTTCTCATTTGCCTTTTGAGGCGACACAAATTGTTATTGATGTGCCAGAACCCGCGAGTCGCTTGATGCGAATATTTGAAGAAAAATATGGCGCGACT
>CAJCIZ010000097.1 GCA_903970525.1 Myxococcales bacterium
ACTCTTCTAATGGAATTGTAAAGGCTGAATTATCAGGGGATTATGATAAAATGGCTGAAATTAACTTATGAAAATGACACCAATGCCAAAAGCGATAATAATCGGCGCCTCATCCGGTATAGGTCATACCCTAGCCACCAAATACGCCAAACAAGGCTACGAAATTGGCTTGGTAGCACGCAGAATAGAATTACTTCAAAATTTCCAAAATCAATCCAAAACCAATATATTTTGATGTATTACCCTTTATTTGAGAGAACATTATGATGAAGCACGGGAAAATCCCAGTTTGGTATGACAAAGACAGTGAATTCGAAGAAATCTTTCACAAAGACACCACAAACGAAAGAATCACCAATCGCACCATAGAAAAAATACTCAAGAAATACAAAGTTAAAACTGTCCTTGATCTGACGTGTGGCACAGGTTCACAAGTTTTTCATCTTTTAAAACGTGGGTTTAAAGTCACTGGCTCTGATATCAGTAAAGGCATGCTGAAAATTGCAAACAGAAAAGCCAAGCAAGATAAAATTAAAATAAGATTTCTACGTGGTGACATGCGTACGATTCAAGCCGGAAAATTTGATGCTGCTATCACGATATTTAATGCGATTGGTCATCTGACCAAAGCAGGCTTTTCGAAAGCCATGCGAAATATTCATAGAAATTTAAATGAGGGTGGAATTTATATTTTTGACATCCTCAATTTAAACTACGTTTTAGATAAAGACAATATCATGAAAATGTCGATGGAAAGAATGGGGTCCTCTGGGAATATTAAAGTTCGTGAACTCCAACATAGCATTATTGATAATGACGGTATTCTGACTTCCTACACCATCTTCTATACGCAAAAAGCTAAAAAAACACCTAAAGTATCTTCTAAAAATATCATCACCTTGCAGCTTTATACAGCTGAAGATCTTAAAAAGATGCTAGCTAAAAATGGTTTTAAAGTCATCCATCAATGCGCCATTGATGGATCGAAATTTAATGGAAAGAAAACTGAACGTATTGTTACAATTGCTAAGAAGAAATAGGCACCTTGTCTGAACTTGAAAGAACAGCGAGAACTTTGCTTTGCCGATAGCCAGAGAGCAGTTCACGTAATTTTTTATTCATTGGCTGAGAGTAAAATTTAGAAATAGCACCGGCAACTGAAGCTGAGACGCATAAAAATAACACCAACCATAACAATTTTGTATAACTACCAAGAGCATCTCGGCTAACGATCTCTTTCATCAGCGCTAGGACAATAATATGAAATAAATACAGCTCATAACTATTTCTGCCAAACCAACAAACAGAACGGCCAAATAAACTAGCTGAATTATTATTTTCAATTTCATCATTCCCAGCACTAATCAGAAAAATTGCTGCGCCAACTGCCATTAAAGAAACACCAATTACCACGTTTTGCATAATACCATTGTAAAGATAGACACTCGCAATCAACGCTCCAGCACTATATAAAAGTACATGCCTGAGCCATCTATTAACTTGAACTTTTTGAACAATAATTGCGGCAACACATCCCATAGCAATAGCATCAAAGCATGAAAAATATCCATATAATGCAACAATCTCATTATGAGTGTAATAACTTCTGACTATCGGAGAAATGATGATAAGTGCAATCCAAAATAGCAAAATATAACGTGTTTTTTGGAATAACAAACACAGGATTGGAAATGATAAATAGAACATCTCTTCTACAGAAAGTGACCAATAAATATTGAGGCAATAATTAAAATAGCCAATCTTTTCCATTAATACGTTATGCCAGAAAGTAATTACTGAAAAAACAGCCACGAAAAGTGAAGTACTATTGTGGTCATTTTGAAAAATCGGGATGTGCAAAAAACTAAACAAAACAATTAAGCTCAGAACCAAGAATAAACACGGCATAATTCTTGCAAATCGAAATATGTAAAAGCCAATCAAATCAATGTTGCTAAGCGTTCCATACCGTTCAAGCGATGTTGAAGTAATAAGAAACCCTGATATGACGAAAAATATCGTGACACCGTAATTTCCATTGCTTGCGACTGCTTTTATAAAATTAGTCGAAAAAATACTGCTTAGAGCACTTTGATCTAAATGATATGAAATATTAAAGTGCAAAATCAAAACGATAAGAATCGCCACGCCTCTTAAGAAGTCTATTTTATTATTTCTGTAAACATTGCTCATATTAATAACATTCCCTTCTTTTAATCCACGAGATCTGTACGTTTTATAAAATCAGCAGCCCACTTACCTGTAAAAGCAGCGCTATCCGTATGCGGAAAGCCCATATAATCTCCAGCAAGCAAAACTGAAGCGTGTGGCGCTAATGTTTCTTTGTATTCTTTTATCAATTTACTTCTACCTACAAAAGATAGAGGTTCCGCTTCTGGCCAACGAATAACATGAGAAAAGCGAATCGAATTGGATAATTTTGGAAAATAGCATTCAAGTTCTGGCATAATTTCTTTTAAAATTTCATCATCTGATTTATTTAATAATATCACCGCATGTTGATTATCCAACATAATATTTAACAACTCACCATCGGTTACACTATCTCTATTTTTATTAGATTCAATACCAATCGCGGCTATTAATTTTCTCTCTCGTCGCGGAATTAAAAAACCATAAGCATCACGTAAATCGCGCGGTAATTTCCAATTTTTCTGCGTCACAATTCCAATATTAATTGTTGAACTATACTTTGTTTGTAGTAATTTATTTTCTATTTCATTAGCTGATACATAAAGTGTTTTACTTGTGATTGCAGGTGTTGCGAGAATCACTCTATCCGTTTGAAATATCTTCGTGCCTGATGTTATTGACACCGTACCATCTGATGCAACCGTTAAAGATGAAATGGGGCAATTAAGCGTGACATTTAAATTTGAAGCCAATTTTTCTGGCAGTGATGACATTCCATATCTAAGACTTCTTAAACTCCCTTTTCTCAGTGCAAAATTGAGCAACATCAAACTTTGTACTTTAGAAGTCTCTTCAGGTGCTTGAAAGTAAAACCCTTGCATTTGTGGCTCTATCATATATTCAAGAATTGTTTCACCAAATTCTCGCGTGATGAAATTAGCACTAAATTCGTTATCGAATTCTGCCCAAGCTGAATAATCATCCAATGGAAAGGAAAGAATTTTCTTCTTCCATCGTTGCAAATGAACCAAAAACGAAATAGCTTCTTTAACACTTAAATAGCCGCTTAAAATAGGAGATAAAGCATGATTAACAGAAATTTTTCTAACTTTTTTATTACGCACAACACCTGTCCATGAACTTGCTTCAAGCAGATCAGCCTGCAACCCTAAATCATGAATCAAAGGCATGAGCGTTGCATAATGCATTGATAAAAATTGAGCGCCTCTATCTATTAAACAGCCATTCACATTATCCGTACTCATTCTTCCGCCAACTCGATTAGCAGCTTCATATACGGAAACGTGATAGCCAGATTTTTGCAAATAATAAGCTGCCGTCAGTCCCGCAATACCTGCACCAACAACAGCGATATTTTTTTTCACATTGAGATCTCTTAATTAAAACTAACAAAATCGATGGCTTATTTTACCTGAATAAAAGCCAACAAATCAGCATTCACCTGATCTTTATGTGTAGAGCAAAGACCATGTGGTGCATCCTTATATATCTTGAGTTCTGCATTTTTAATCAACTTCGAAGAAAGCATAGCTGAATCCGCAATCGGTACGATCTGATCATCATCGCCATGGATAATGAGTGTTGGCACACTAACTTTCTTTAAGTCTTCTGTAAAATCAGTTTCAGAAAACTCTTTGATGCAGTCAAAAACACCTTTAAAACCCGCTTGCATTCCCATCAACCAAAATGAATCGCGCAAACCTTGTGAAACTTTAGTGTCTTTTCTATTAGCGCCATAGAACGGCATTGTAAGATCTTTAAAAAATTGTGAGCGGTCAGCATGAACATTAGTACGGATTCCATTGAACACGTCGATTGGTAAACCACCTGGGTTAGCAGCAGTTTTCAACATCAAAGGTGGCACAGCTCCAATGAGTACTGCTTTTGCTACGCGTTTTGTACCGTGGCGAGCAATATAACGCACTACTTCTCCCCCACCTGTAGAATGGCCCACATGAATTGCATTTTTTAAATCAAGTGTTTCTGTGAGAACTGCAAGATCATCTGCATAAGTATCCATATTGTTGCCGTTCCAAGGCTGGCTCGATCTACCGTGTCCACGACGATCATGCGCAATGCATCGATAGCCATGCGAGGCTAAAAATAACATCTGATCTTCCCAAGCATCTGCACTGAGTGGCCAGCCATGACTAAAGACAATAGGCTGTCCTGTTCCCCAATCCTTATAATACAGTTTGATGTCGTTAGAATTTTCTTTACCTACGGTAATGTAACTCATCTTGACTCTCCTGTTTGTACTGTCATTAGCTGTATAAGAGAAATGGGCCGAATACGAGATTATAACTCAAAATGAAAGATGCATCGTGATCTTGCACTTGATGCATTATTTTTAGTTAGGACTCTCAAAGCTTATATTAAAACAGGTCTGACAAGATAATGGGTAAAAATACTACATAGATTCAATAGCTTATACTGCTACAAAAAAGAATAATAAAATAGTTATAGACTATATTTTGTCCATGCTATAATGCCCTCTCTTTGAGCTAACCTTAGCTCTTTATTATCTAGCAGGAAACTTCCTTGAACTTCGATTCTTTTAATTTACAACCAGATATCTTATCTAATGTACGCGCTGTCGGTTATGAAACACCTACGCCAATTCAACAACAAAGTATTCCCACTATTCTTTCTGGCAAAGATGTGATGGGTTTAGCGCAAACAGGTACAGGTAAAACAGCCGCGTTTGTCTTACCGATTCTACATCGCTTGATGCAAGGCCCACGCTCTGTTGTTCGTGCATTGATTGTTGCGCCCACACGTGAGTTAGCACAACAAATTCATGAAGCCATTGTAGAGTTAAGCAAGGGCACTAAATTAAGAAGCATGACGTGTTACGGCGGCGTGAATATTAATCCACAAATTAAAAATTTAAAAAGCGGTGTCGAAATTGTTGTCGCCTGCCCCGGACGATTATTAGATCATATTCAACAACGCACAATTAATTTAGAAAAAGTCGAAGTGTTAGTGTTGGATGAAGCGGATCAAATGTTTGATATGGGATTTTTACCTAGCATTCGTAAGCTCTTACGTCATGTACCTAAAAATCGTCAAACACTTTTATTTTCAGCGACTATGCCTAGCGAAATTAACGACTTGGCACGCGATGTACTGCGCAACCCTATTACTATCGAAGCGGGTCACAGTGCACCAGCAAGCTCCGTACAACAAACTTTATTCCCTGTGGAACAACATCTTAAATCAGACTTGCTAATCAAAATTCTACATAAAACAAAAACTGACTCAGTCTTAGTATTTACACGCACTAAGCACAGCGCTAAAAAGGTCGCGCAGAAACTTTTAGACGCGGGCTTTAGCGCAACGTCGCTGCAAGGAAATTTATCACAAAACAAACGCTTAACAGCTATGAATGGATTTCGTGATGGTTCATTACAAATTTTAGTCGCAACCGATATTGCCGCTCGCGGAATTGACGTGACGACTGTCTCACATGTGATTAATTATGATATGCCAAGTACAGTAGAAGCTTACATCCATCGCATCGGTCGTACCGGTCGCGCGGAAAGAGACGGTGAAGCTTACACTTTCACTCAACATGAAGATCAACACCTTGTTCGTAAAATTGAACGTGTGCTCGGTAGTAAACTAGCACAACGTAAACTGGATGATTTTAATTATGATGCAAAAGCAGCAGGCATTGCTCGTCATCCTACGCTGAAAATAGTTCATTCTCGACGGCCTGTACAAAAAGGATCGCAGGATGATCAGCGGCGATAAATAGAGATAAGAATATATCCCAATATTTTGTGAGTCATTATATATGAAATTTCTACTTAATTTAGCTAACCCAGACTACATTTATTTCTGCGATAAACCCCTACCCAAGGCCAAACCTAGCGAGATTATGAAACTCTCGGTCAAAGAAATGAGTGAACGGTTAGGCGTTGGTAGAAATAGACCTCAATTTTCGTGGAATTCTGATATTCAAATTCCAGACAATTGGGTATTAACCAAAGATGATCAGGATAAATTAGCTGAACTAAAATCTCGTATGATATCGCCAGATAATTTTGTTGTATGCTATTTGAATGAAACTGTTGGATACGGCGCATTTACTTCAAAAAAAATAAAAAAAGGTAGTATTTGCTTTTATGAGATCGGAAG
>CAJCIZ010000098.1 GCA_903970525.1 Myxococcales bacterium
ATGGCGGGAGCGTTCCTCCTCAGGCAGGGGCGTTAATGGTTCAAAACCTTGACAAGGGGGATTGGGTAACTCCCAATCCCGATAAATCCAAATCCATAAGAAAAGCTACAAAGAAGGAAAATTTAAATGACGCCAAGAGTCATTTTCCCTACAAGGTTCGCTTGGTTAAATTGGGCTGCAGTGTGCGAGAAGCACAAGAGTGGTTAATGCAAAATCGTTATCGCAGTTGGAAACAAAAAGGGCTAGCTGCCGACTATTATTATGACAACTGGAGTATCCTTTATTTTGCATCACGTGATGTATTGACACATTTTACGTTGTCATTATCAAAATAAAACAAAGGAACCAAATGTGGGAAAGTAAGAAATTAGTTTGGCATGGTGATGAACCCAATTTCTTATTAGAAATTGAAAAAACAGTATGGGAAGATATCGAATCTAGTTTATGGGGATTAGATAATCCTAGTGATTTGATATTTCATACGGTATTTTTAAGTTCTGATATGGATGGTGAGCATGTAATCGTTTGGGGAGAACCCGAAGACATTGACAATTTCCACTGTCAGTGGTATGCTACAGGCGAAATAGTACCACTGAACAACATTATTAATGAATAAGTTAAAAAGGAACTTTGATGCCTGAAGTATTTACTCATATTGATTTTTGGATCATAGTTGGTATAATGGTCACTACAATTTGGTACCAAAAAAGATCTGCTGCAGAATCAGCTCACGCAGCAGGATTTAAAACTGGTGCTGCATTGGGTATGCTATATGGCGTGAAGAAGACCACTGAGGTTTTGACAAGTGGGAAATACTCTCTTACTTTTGACAAAGGAACGCCGGTTTATGCAAACGAAGCATTGTTTGATGAAGTTTTGATTATTGCAAGAGATCATTTGATCAAAAATCCCGAAAGTTTAACTACTTTTTTATCTGAAGAGCGAATCATGGATTTAAATGATAGAGATACCCTAATAAAGTTACTAGACCAAGCGTTGAGCAGTAAAGAAGAATCTGTTAAAAGTCTCTTACAAAGTCTTTTAGTTACTACAGCATTGGTACATGCTGAAGATGAGGAACCAATAAGAGGTTCTTTGACAGAGTTGCTGGAAATTGTTTATGATATTCAAGCGGCCATTGGAGGAATACAGGCTAATATTGATTCACTTAAAGGCAAAGTTCGTGATTTAGAATCAAATGGTTCAAACCCCAAGACACTTACTCCAAAGTCAAAAATCAAAGATCGATGGGTACCAGAATATTCATACTCGGATAAATGGAAAAAAATACGTGATGAAAACAATACAGATACATATGAAGATGTATCTACTGACTATGATGATATCATAAAAAATATCATGAATCGTTTGGGCAATTGATAAAAACTCATTGACAACCGCATAAAATATGCTATTGTGCTCTTACTAGCAAGGAATAAAGCAATGAGTATCGAGGATATCAGAGCCCTTTATCCCACGCGAACTCAATTGACTTTTGGTAGATCGCCACCTGAAACTACCAAAGAATTTTCAATTCATGACAGTTGGCAAATTGGGGTTGAAGCTTCTCTGTTTATTCAACATGATCTAACTCTATCAAAATGGCGTAAAAATTTGAGTCTGCGCAATACAGACAAAGAAATTATGTTCAAATTACTTAAATGGGCATATGAAGAAGGTATTGCACGTGAGCGTATCAAAAGAAATTATTTTGAAAAGGCAAAAGCCCAAGCCCTTGCTTTTATGCAACACGAATTAGATGATGAAGTTGCAAAAATACACCGAGACCATTCTTATGCGGAAAGAATTAATATCAGCATAATCTTTACTGGTTTTCTCACTGCGGCAGTATTTTTGATTTTTGTCTAAAACTCATTTGACAATGATGCAAAATCTGTTATAGTACTCTTACTAACGCAGGAGAGACGCTATGAATGAACGCACTGAACTTGCATGCTTGCAAAGTGAGTTTTCCGACTTCTTCAAGTCGGTATATGACTATCGTCCACGCCATCTAACCAGTATTCAATGGAATGATGCTGCGTTCCTTAAGGAACAGATCCAACAAATTCATGATCACCTTGAAGCTCGTAAAGCGACTTTTTCGGGTCGAGAAGAGCTCCGTGAGCAGGGTTGGCATATTGAAGAAACAGATCCTGAAATGAAAAGATGGGCTGCTTGGCTAGAAGCTGAACGTAGTCGTTATTACGATGATCTTGACGAACGCAATGCTGCTTAACATCCTATAACATATAATGGTATCAATTTGTAAGCCATTATAATCCCACAGAAATTTTTACACTTTCTGTGGGATTATTTCTTTTGACATTGATATGGAATATAATTTATGGCATGGGTAATTAAAGACTTAATCACCAATGAGTATTACCGTCAACGTGTTGGCAAGACGGGTTGGTATAGCACTGATATTAATGATTCAAGATCGTACACCAGTAAAGAATCTGCATTAAAGACAATTGATCAAGCTGGTCATCATGTGATCTATCCGGACAATAGACAGATATCTGTTTTAGAGGTAAAAATTGTAGAAATCAATTGACAATTCTACTGAATATGCTATTATCTAAAAATAGAACTCATGGAGTTTGCACCATGCGTTACAGCCTTTATCAAATTCAGCTCACTGACGACATTGTAGATC
>CAJCIZ010000099.1 GCA_903970525.1 Myxococcales bacterium
TTATCAAAAAAATAAAATAACGCATGTGTTAGAACTTGCATAAGATTTTTTCTTGATCCAGCTTCAACAAATGACCCAATTTGTCGCGTTTTGTTGCTAAATAATGGATGTTTTGCGCATGAGGTTCAGTCTCAAGCGGCAATCGTTCAATAACGCGAATGCCAAATTGCTTAATCTCGTCTAATTTCCGTGGATTATTCGTCAACAAACAAATTTCATTCACGCCTAATTGACGTAACATTTGCGCACAAATACCATACGAGCGATTATCCGCTAACAAGCCTAATTTGTGATTAGCTTCTACGGTGTCTAAGCCTAGCGTTTGCTGTAAATCATACGCTTTAATTTTATTCGTCAAACCAATGCCGCGACCTTCTTGACGCATATACAACAGAATGCCTTTCTTTTCTGCGACTTCAGCAAGTGATTTTTTTAACTGTCCGCCACAATCACAATGCGTAGAGCCCAATAAATCACCGGTAATACATTCTGAATGAATTCGCACAATGCACGGTTCATTTTTATTAATGTCTTTATGAATGAGAACAACATGTTCTAAGTCATCATATTTTTGACGAAACACTTTAATCGTAAATTCATCGCTCCATTCAGTATGTAAATCACTGGAAGCGACTTCTTCTATGACTGTTTCATGCATTAAGCGATAGCTAATAAGATCTTGGATGGTTACTAATTTGAGTTGATGTTGTTCTGCAAAGATTTGCAAATCTGGGAGACGCGCCATTTTGCCATCGGCTCGCATGATTTCACAAATCACTGCGGCAGGTTGTAATCCTGCTAAGCGTGCTAAATCGACACTACCTTCTGTATGCCCGGGCCTCACTAAGACGCCACCTTGCCTTGCGCGCAGCGGGAAAACATGGCCTGGTGTTGAAACATCTTGTGGGACAGCCGTCGGATTCACTGCAACTTGAATGGTGTGCGCTCTGTCATACGCTGACACGCCTGTTGTAACACCTTCTGCCGCTTCAATGGAAACAGTGAACGCTGCTTGATTAGGCAGCTGATTGCGTACTGGCATTAGAGGTATTTGCAGACGTTCTACGGTTTCTTGCGTCAGCGTGAGACAAATTAATCCTCGCGCATGTGTGGCCATGAAGTTAATGGCTTCTGGTGTAATTTTTTCAGCGGCAATGATGATATCGCCTTCTTGCTCACGACGTTCATCATCAACTAAGATGATCATACGACCTTCTTGCAGGTCTTTTAATGCGGCTTTTATGGAAGCGAATTGACTCATTGGGTTTCCTCTGCGATCGGCGCAAAACGCTCGACAATTATCCTGGTAATCATATCACACTCGATGTTTACACTATTGCCTTCTCGCAATTCGGATAAATTCGTCCTTTCTAGTGTGTGGGGAATTAACATCACGGTAAAACCATTTTTTAACACTTCATTGATCGTTAGGCTGACTCCATTAATCGCGACGCTGCCTTTCTTAATGATGAATTTTTTAGTTTGCTCATTTAAGCCTGTTAAATAGACTTCAGTGAACTCTTTGAGCGTTTGAATTTTTTTGATTTGGCAGACTTGCTCAATATGCCCCATCACAATATGTCCACCTAAACGTGAAGACAGTTGTAAAGCGCGCTCTAAATTCACTTGGCTGCCGACTTGAAAATTTTCTGCCGTTGTCACGCGACACGTTTCAGGTGAAATATCGCAGCAGAAAATATCGTCTTGAAAATGTGTGACGGTTAAACAGATGCCATCTACAGCAATGCTTTCACCCAACATTAAATCTGTGAATGAATGTTTTATCCAAAGGTGTTGAGACTGCGGTTTGATTTCAATTTTGGTGATCAATCCACAATGATCAATAATTCCTGTAAACATTACCAACACACCTCGCACATAACATCTTCACCGACTTGCTGCCAGGTTAAAGGCTGCGATTGAAGATCTAGATTAAATTCAGGTAGGAATGCCATTTGGCCTTCACCTATCCATTTTGGAGCAATGTAAATATACGCTTTTTTCAGCAGTTTTTCTCGTAAAAAAGCGGAGAAGCATTTGCCGCCGGCTTCTATCCATAAGTCGTGTATGCCGTCTTGACCGATATGGCTGATTACTTGATTCAAGTCTAATCCGTGTTGATTGGATTTCATCGCGACACAGGTAGCGCCTTCTGCTGCCAATGCTTCCAGACGTTCACTATCATGATTTTTATCGTCCGTATAAAAAATTGTAACCGATTTAGCTGTTTTAAAAATCTTTGCTGTGGTCTGCAGAGTGAGTGCGGTATCTAAAATATAGAGTGGTTTTGCAATCACTTCATCTTCAGTACGAACATTCAATCGTGGATCATCTTGAATAATAGTTTTAGCTGTTGTCAAAATTGCATCGCTATTTTGACGAGAGTAATGGGTGAATTCCTTCAATGCTTCACCGGTAATTTGAATGGGTTCACCTGATTTCCCGGCAATTTTTCCATCTAAACTGAGGGCAATTTTAGCGGTGATGAAAGGTTTTTTCGTGGTTTGCCAGTAGTGGTAGCTTTCGTAGAAATGCGTTATTTCAGGCAACGGGAGATAGTCGCAGGTGATGCCGGCGGCTTTGAGTTGTGCTTCGCCTTTGCCTGCTACTAGAGGATTTGGGTCATGGAAGCCATATACGACGCGCTGGATACCCGCTTTTATGATTGCATTGGTGCAAGGTGGTGTTCTGCCGAAGTGACAGCAGGGCTCTAAGGTAACGTATAGCGTTGCGCCTTGTGCGCTGTTGTTTAGCTTCTTTAATGCGTCAGGTTCGGCGTGAGGAGAGCCTGCGCCTTGATGGTATCCGGTGGCTAGGATTTTATTGTTTTTGACGATGACTGCGCCGACGGAAGGATTAGGCGAACAGAAACCACGCCTGAGCTTGGCAAGTTCGTAAGCTTGGTGTAAATGTACTATGTCTTGGTCATTCATTGTGTTTATTCACCACCACATACAAAAAAACCGGGATTATCCCGGTTTTTTAATTTTCAGCTTTATCCTTTAGCTCACATTACGCAGCGGCAGCTTCTTCTCTATCTACCAACTGAATAATCGCCATAGGCGCCGAGTCACCTTTACGATTGCCACATTTGAGCACGCGTGTGTAACCGCCATTTCTGGTTTTGAAATGTGGGCCCAATTCATTGAATAACTTGGTCACCATTTCACGGTCACGTAAGCGTGAGAAAGCAATACGACGGTTATGTACGCTATCAATCTTAGCCATGGTTATCATGGGCTCAATATAGCCTCTTAATTCTTTTGCTTTCGCAACAGTTGTTGTGATGAGCTCATGTTTTAATAATGAAACCATCATGTTCTTGAACATCGCTTTGCGATGACTGCTGTTACGACCAAAATATCTACCACTGCTACGATGACGCATATAAAACTCCTACTTCAAAAACTCATTCTTTATCTTTCAAAGACGATGGTGGCCAGTTATCTAAACGTGTACCTAGCGATAATGAATGCGCAGCTAACACATTTTTAATTTCGGTTAAGGATTTCTTGCCCAAGTTCGGAGTTTTTAATAAATCATTTTCCGTACGTTGGACTAAATCACCGATATAAAAAATGCTTTCTGCTTTCAAACAATTCGCCGAACGTACCGTCAATTCAAGATCATCGACTGGACGTAAGAAAATTGGGTTAATGGATTGTTGCTCGCTCGCTTCTTTCGTCACGAAAGAGGATTTTAAATCAACAAACGGTGCTAACTGTTGTTGTAAAATCGTAGCAGAACGACGGATCGCTTCTTCAGGATCCAATGTACCATTGGTTTCTAAATCAATGACTAATTTGTCTAAGTCTGTACGTTGTTCTACACGCGCGTTTTCTACGCTGTAAGCCACGCGTAAAACTGGACTAAAGCTCGCATCCAAATGTAACGCACCAATCGCAGATTTTTCATCAGTCGTTAGCAGTTTTTCACGAGAAGAAGCGGTTTGATACCCTCTTCCTAAAACCACCTTCAATGTCATGCCTAATGAACCTGTTTCATTCAAGTGGGCAATCACGTGTTCTGGATTAATAATTTCTACGTCATGTTCTGGCTCAATGTCACCTGCCACAACCACACCAGGACCTTTCTTATTCAGTCTTAATGTAACTTCTTCACGGCCTTGCAGGCTAATTGCAACATTCTTGAGATTCAATAAGATTTCAATAACATCTTCTTGAACGCCAGGAATCGTGCTGTACTCATGTAACACTTTATCAATTTTCACTTCTGTAATCGCAGCACCTGGCATAGAAGATAATAAAATTCTGCGCAAGGTCGTACCTAATGTATGACCAAAACCACGTTCTAGCGGTTCAAGAGTCACTTTTGCTCGAAATGGTGATACGGTTTCAACATCAATTTCACGTGGTGTTAAAAAATCGTATGGATTATTTTGCATGAAAACCTCATAAACCCACAAAAATTATTTAGAATAAAGCTCAACAATCAGTTTCTCAGCGATATCAGAAGGTAAATCAGCGCGATCTGGGTATTGTTTTAAGACACCTTTCATTTCTGCTTGATCTACATCGACCCAACTTGTGACAGATCTGGATTGCGCTAACGCAAGAGCAGCCTGTACACGTAATTGTTTCTTTTTAGCTTCTTTAACGCTAATTACATCTCCCGGTGCCACTTCATACGATGGAATGTTAACGCCTTTGCCGTTAACAAGAATCGCACGGTGATTCACGAGTTGTCTTGCTTCTGCTCGTGTTGAACCAAATCCCATCCGATATACAATGTTATCCAATCTGCTTTCTAATAAACGAAGCAAATTTTCACCGGTGGAACCCTTCAGTCTCGCTGCTTTTTTGAAGTAGTTTCTGAACTGTCTTTCCATGACTCCGTAAATACGGCGAACTTTTTGTTTTTCGCGCAGCTGCACACCATACTCAGTTTCACGGCCACGTCTTGCACCATGTACGCCAGGCGGTGTATCTAATTTACATTTTGAATCTAATGACCGTACACCACTCAACAAAGAAAGATCTGTTTTTTCTCGTCGAGCTAGTTTACATCTTGGTCCCAAATATCTAGCCATTCACTCTCTCCTACACTTCTTATACGCGACGCTTTTTGGGATCACGGCAACCGTTGAATGGAATGCCTGTCGCATCAGTAATCGACAAAATCTTGAGTCCCGCAGTATGCAAAGATCGAATTGCTGATTCTCTGCCGGGTCCTGGACCATTTACTCTCACTTGCACGCTCTTCATACCAAAGTTTTCTACAACAAGCTGTGCAACTTTCGTAGCTGCTTCACCTGCGGCATATGGTGTAGATTTTCTGGATCCACGATAACCACAACTCGCGGCGCTAGACCAACCTAAGGTATTGCCTTGAACATCTGTAATGGTAACGATGGTGTTGTTAAAAGAAGCACGAATATGCACTACGCCATCTACCACTAATTTTTTGCCTTTCTTACGTGTGCGAGCAGGCGCTGCACCCGTAGTTGTTGTACCCGCGGCACCACCCGTTTGATCGTCTTCAGCTTCAATAGCTTGAGCTTTGACGGGCTGCGCTTTTGCAGGCTTTGTTGTTTCTGTTTTTTGAGTCGACATTGCTCTAAGTTTCCTGCTTGTTATGACTGCTTAATTTGTTTACGTCTACCTTTGCGAGTTCTCGCGTTGGTACGTGTACGCTGACCACGAACCGGTAAACCACGACGATGACGCAAACCTCTGTAACTACCTAATTCAATCAATCGCTTAACGTTCATTGCAACTTCACGACGCAAGTCACCTTCGACGCGGACTTTTGCGATTTCGTTACGGAGAAGCTCTAATTCAGCTTCTGTTAGGTCTTTGCCTTTTTTATTGGGGCTAACCTTAGCTTCAGCACAAATTTTCGCAGCTCTGCTACGTCCAATACCATAAATGGCTGTGAGACCAATCACGATATGCTTTTGTACTGGTATATTTACGCCTGCTATACGGGCTGCCATCTAAAACTCCTACTCACTACTCTATATTTATCGGTCTTGAGACACAAAAAAGTGGCTCAGTTTAATATCAAAGCACAAAAAAATCAACCATTAACCTTGTTTTTGTTTGTGTCTCTTCTCTTTGCAAATAACACGGACGACGCGGTTTCTGCGTACGATTTTGCATTTGCGGCAAATCTTTTTAACGGATGCTCCGACTTTCATATATCACTCCAAATCGCTCAAGTAACTACTCTATCTTACCAAACCCATGCTGCTATTACGCAGATTGGTCTTCTTCAATAAGGACTCATATTGGTACGACATAATATGAGCATTTAACTGGGCCATGAAATCCATCACCACAACCACAATAATCAATAACGATGTACCGCCGAAATAAAATGGCACATTCCACGCTAAAATCATGAACTCAGGTAACAAGCAAATCAGTGTCACGTAAATCGCGCCGGCCAAGGTTAAACGTGTCATGACCATATCGATATACTTCGCTGTTTGCTCACCGGGTCTAATGCCGGTAATAAATCCACCTGACTTCTTCAAGTTATCTGCCGTATCGCGTGGATTAAAGACCAACGCAGTATAAAAAAAGCAGAAGAAAACAATCGCGGCGCTAAACAATAACATATGCAAGGGCTGGCCTTGTTGCTGTAATGCCACGCCTATCGCGCCTAACCATTCCAATCCTTTCCCATGTCCAAACCATTGTGCCAAACTGGCTGGGAACAAAATGATACTAGAAGCAAAAATAGGCGGAATCACACCCGACATATTAATTTTAAGGGGGAGATGGCTGCTTTTCGCTGCATACATCTTTCCACCTTGCATACGACGCGCATAATGAATCGTAATGCGTCGCTGTGCACTTTCTACAAACACTACAATTGCCACCACCGCAATCACGGCGACAACAATCAATAACATCGCAATCACTTGTAACTGGCCTTCACGTACTTGCTCTAACGTACGACCAATCGCCGCAGGCAACCCTGCAACAATGCCGGAAAAGATAATCAGTGAAATACCATTACCAATGCCGCGTTCTGTGACTTGCTCACCTAACCACATGAGGAACAATGTTCCCGTCACTAATGTGAGTGTGGTCGTAAAATAAAATGCAAAACCCGGCACTAAAGCAATATCATGCGCCGCCAACATTTTTGATACGCCTATCGCTTGGAATGTCGCTAAAATCAATGTTCCATAGCGCGTATATTTATTTATCTTGCGTTGTCCCGACTCACCTTCTTTTCTCAACTCAGAAAGCTGCGGCGATAACACTGTCAACAATTGAATAATAATTGAAGACGAGATGTACGGCATAATGCCTAACGCAAACACACTAAACCGCATCAAAGCACCACCAGAGAACATATTGAACAAGCCAATAATGTTGTTCTGTTGTGCGTTAAATAATGCTTGTAACCGTTGCGGATTTAAACCCGGTACCGGTATGTATGACCCAACTCGAAAGACGACAATCGCAAGCAAAACAAATAACAGTCGTCGTTGTAAATCGACTATTCCATTTCTTGCACTACTGCTCATCCCTACTCGATTTGATGCCATTTATTCCTATTCCTCGACTTTTCCGCCCGCTGCTTCGATTGCTTTTTTCGCACCCGCGGTAATGGGAATACCACGCAGAGTCACAGAGCGCTTAATGTCGCCGAATAAGATAACTTTCACAAATTTTGTTGTATTCTTGATAAGACCTGACGCTAATAACGTGGTCAAATCAATTAATTGATCTTCAATGAGATTCAAATCAGACAAACGAATTTCTTCACGTACCAATGCTTTTCTGGAACGGAAACCGGATTTAGGAATACGGCGTTGAATAGGCATTTGTCCGCCTTCAAACCCAACTTTATGATAACCACCGGCGCGGGCCTTTTGACCTTTGTGACCTTTACCGCAAGTTTTACCTTTTCCTGAACCGATACCACGACCTAAACGCTTAGCAGGTGTTTTGGATCCTGGTGCTGGCTTTAATGTATTGAGGTACATGTTACACTTCCTCTACTGATAATAAGTGCTCAATTTTTTTAATCATGCCGCGCATGCACGGATCATCTGCCACGATAACAGTATGATGCATTCTTCTTAAACCTAAGCCTTTCACATTCGCTTTATGGTTAGGCAGTGCTGCGTTGGTGCTGCGCACTAAAGTCACCTTAAGTTGCTTTTTCTTGGTTGACATAATTATTCCTTCACAATCTCTTCAACTGTCTTGCCACGTTTTGCAGCAATATATTCAGGTGTCGCAATTTGTTCTAATGCATTCAGTGTTGCTCTAACAACATTGATAGGATTGGTAGATCCATCAATTTTCGCTAACACATTCTTCACGCCTAACACTTCAAATACGGCGCGCATTGCACCACCGGCAATAATCCCGGTACCTTCTGAAGCGGGTTTCATGAAAACTTTTGTCGCCGCATGTTTGCCAGTGACTTGGCAATGCAAGGTGCCTTCTTTCAAGACGACTTGGCGCATGTTTTTACGCGCGCTTTCTAAGGCTTTTTGAATAGCAACAGGCACTTCACGCGCTTTACCACGACCAACGCCAATACGGCCTTTGCCATCGCCAACTACGGTAATAGCAGCAAAACTAAATATTCTACCGCCTTTGACTACTTTAGCATTACGAGACACTGCAACCAGCTTCTCTTGCATGCCATCACTTTTTGTCGATTGGTCATAACTTGCCATAAATTACCCTTAAAATTCTAATCCGCCCTCTCTAGCAGCATCTGCTAAAGCCTTAATTCGACCATGATATTGATAGCCTGAGCGGTCAAACGCTACTTGCTTAATGCCTGCTTTAACAGCACGCTCAGCAACTAACTTGCCTACACTCTTTGCGGCTTCAATATTACCTGTTGATTTCAACTTTCCTTTGAATTCTTTATCTAACGTAGAAGCACATACCAATATTTTTGCGCCATCATGTGCAATCACTTGCGCGTAAATATGACGCGGAGTTCTGTGCACGCTAAGACGAATCGCTTCTTGCTCGCGAATGTTCATGCGGGTGCGTTTAGCTCTACGTGTTCTGGAATCTTTTTTGTTCTGCTTCATATCATCAACCCTTATTTCTTCTTGGTTTCTTTACGTTCGATTTGTTCATCTGAGTAACGAATACCTTTACCCTTGTATGGCTCAGGCCCACGATAAGCTCGAATCTTTGCAGCAACGAGCCCTACTAAATCTTTATCTGCGCCTTTGACAGAAATTTCTGTTTGGCTAGGTGTTTCAATTGTAATACCTTCTGGCACAGGAAAGTCGATAGGGTGAGAATAACCTAAGGTTAATCCCAACACTTTGCCTTTAGCTTGCGCACGATACCCTACGCCCACTAACAGAAGTTTTTTCTCAAAAATATGCGTGACGCCATGAATCATATTAGCGATCTTGGCTCTGACAGTGCCCGCGATAGAACGACGCAGTCTTGAACCTGACCCGCTGCGAACATATCCGGTTTCCGCATTGTTTTGTATCTTCACTACGCCATTATCAACAACAATACTGACGAGCGGGTTAATTGGGATTAAAAATTTCCCTTTTGGACCCTGAATAGCAAGCTCTTGCCCTTTCATCTCAACTTTAACCCCAGCAGGGATAGTCACTGGCTTTCTAGCAACTCTTGATGTTGACATACCCGTAGACATAACGATTCCTCTTACTCAACAATACACAATATTTCGCCGCCTACTCTTTGCGCGCGAGCAGCACGTTCCGTCATCACGCCTTTTGACGTTGAGACGATAGCAATTCCCATACCGGCTAATACGGTGGGTAGCTTGGTGCTATCTTTGTAAATACGCAATCCAGGACGGCTAACGCGCTGAATTTTGTTAATAACGGGTCGGTCTTGATAATATTTCAAGGTGACGCGTAAATCTTTTTTTCCGTCTGCAGACAATGTTTCAAAGTCTTCTATGTATCCTTCCGTTTTCAATACATTCAGGATAGCCATTTTCACATGTGAATTTGGCAACGTAATTTCTTTTCCGCCTACCGCTTGCGCATTACGTATGCGTGTTAACATATCCGCAATGGGATCTTGCATTGACATTGTTGTTACCTCTAATCTTTAAATACGAATTTACCAACTCGCTTTATGCATTCCTGGGACTAAGCCATTCATGACTGCGCCACGCATATGAATTCTGCATAAACCAGTCAGTCGGTTGTACGCTCGTGATCTGCCACACATTCTGCAGCGATGACGTTGGCGCGAAAAACTGGAATCACGTGGCAAAGATTGTAGCTTTTGCTCGGCACTCCATCGCTCCTCATCACTGAGGGTCATGTTTACGATTGCTTCTTTCAGCTTCTCGCGTTTAACACGGAAACGCTTGTTTAACTCAGCGCGTCTTTTTTCACGTTCTACCATTGAAACTTTTGCCATAGCGTATTAACCCATCTTTTCTTTAAATGGAAAATTAAAAGCTTCTAATAATGCTTGAGCTTCCTTATCAGATGCAGCGGAGGTTGTAATCGTAATATCTAACCCACGCAAAGCATCAATCTTGTCGTATTCAATTTCTGGGAATACAATTTGTTCTTTAAAACCCATACTATAATTGCCACGACCATCAAATGAGCGATTACTCATACCACGAAAGTCACGTACACGTGGGATAGCAATAGAAATTAATCTATCTAAAAATTCATACATACGCGTACCGCGTAATGTCACTTTGCAACCGATAGGCCAGTTTTCTCTGAGCTTGAACCCTGCAATCGATTTACGCGCGATTGTTGCAACAGGTTGTTGACCAGCGATTTTGGCTAATTCTGCCATGGCGGAAACAATCACTTTCTTGTCTTCCATAGCTTCGCCTAAGCCCATGTTCAAGGTGATTTTTTTAATGCGAGGAACTTGCATAGCAGATTTATAGCTAAACTTGGTCTTCAGCATTGGAACAATTTCTTTTCGGTAACTCTCAAGCAATCTTGCCATAGCTCACCCGTTCTTAAACATCAACCACTTCGTTTGTGGATTTAAAATAACGCACTTTGCGACCATCTTCTAAAATGCGAATGCCAACGCGGCTGCCTTTTTGTGTTGCTGGATTGTATAGCATCACATTGGAGGCTTCGATAGGTAATGTCTTCAAGACAATCCCACCGCGGTCATTAGTATTAGGATTGGCTTTAGTGTGTTTTTTCACTAAATTAATCCCTTCGACAAGCAACGCTGCGCCTTTTTGCAGAACAGCATTCACTGTGCCTCTTTTACCTTTGTCTTTACCAGTGATTACTACGATTTCATCACCTTTCTTTATTTTGTTCATGCTCGTACTCTCGTCAGTTTCTTAAAGCACTTCTGGGGCCAAAGAAATGATCTTCATAAAGTTATCACCACGCAATTCACGGGTAATTGGCCCGAAAATACGTGTTCCGATAGGCTGCATTTGCGCATTCAGCAAAACAACCGCATTTTCATCAAAACGAATAGATGAACCATCAGGGCGTCTGATACCTTTGCGGGTCCTAACAATAACAGCATTTAAAACTTCCCCTTTTTTGACTTTACCACGGGGAATCGCTTCTTTTACGCTTACTTTAATCACATCGCCAATATTAGCGTAACGACGCTTAGAACCACCTAAAACTTTTATACACATCACGCGACGTGCGCCACTGTTGTCCGCCACATCAAGGATGCTCTCAGTTTGAATCATATCCTCAACTCCAAATTTCTGACGGAAACAAAGACCGCCAATACTATCATCATCATGCTTATTTGAAAAACGAAAAAACAAAAAATAGTGAAAAGTAACTAGTTTCTTATTCTGTTTGTTCTTTTTCAGCCTGTTCTACTACTTCTACTAACGCCCAATGCTTGGTCTTTGAGAGCGGTCTACTATGAGTAATCCGCACGATATCACCGACCTTACAAATATTTTTGTCATCATGAGCATACATCTTGGATGAGCGACGCACGTATTTCCCGTACAAGGGGTGCTTAATCTTACGCTCAACTTCAACGACGATGGTCTTATCCATCTTATTACTCACGACTTTACCAACAACTATTCGGCCTTCTGCTTTTTGTTCTGCTATCATGATGCTGAACCTTCTTTTTCGCTTAAGATTGTTTTAACACGTGCAATCTGTTTTCTGACATTACCGAACAGATGTGGTTTTGGGGGTTGCCCAACGCCTTTTTGCATGCGTAAGTTAAACTGCTCTTTTAGCAAAGCAAGCAGCTCTTTCTGTAACTCTTCTGGTTTTTTCTTTCTTAATTCGTCTGCATTCATTACATTATCGTCCGCGCTTCGAATGATGATTTAACCGGTAATTTAGCAGCAGCGAGTTTTAATGCTTCGCGCGCTTGATCCGCCGGGAGCCCTTCAATTTCAAACATCATGCGACCTGGTTGGACTAAGGCAACCCAGTATTCAACGTTACCTTTACCCTTACCTTGACGCACTTCTAATGGCTTCTTGGAAATTGGCTTGTCGGGGAAAATCCGAATCCAAACCTTTCCGCCACGCTTAACATGTCGTGACAATGCGCGTCGTGCTGCTTCAATCTGGCGTGATGTAATACGACCATACTCAGCGGCTTTCAAGCCAAACTCACCAAAGCTGACTTTATTGCCACGGGTGGCAACACCACGATTGCGACCTTTAAATTGTTTGCGGAATTTTGTCCGCTTCGGCTGCAACATTGTTACTTCTCCTTCTTCGCTGAGGTTTTTTCAGTTGTAACAACTGTTGCACTTGCAACTTCAGCTTGTTGTTCTTTATCACCAATCACTTCGCCTTTAAAGATCCAGACTTTAACGCCAATCACACCATAAGTTGTGAAAGCTTCGCCTTGTCCATAATCAATATCTGCACGTAAGGTATGTAAAGGAACGCGCCCTTCTCTATACCATTCGCTACGCGCAATTTCGGCCCCACCTAATCTTCCGCTGACGCAAATCTTAATGCCTTTCGCGCCTAATCGAATCGCTGTTGTCACTGCGCGCTTCATCGCACGTCTGAACATCACGCGTTTTTCTAATTGCTGAGCAATAGATTCTGATACTAATTTTGCATCGAGTTCTGGCTTGCGAACTTCTTCAATGCTGACGTGAACAGGTACTTTTAAGATTTTGTTCACTTCATCACGTAATGTTTCAATTTCTTTGCCGCTCTTACCAATAATCACACCAGGTCTTGCTGCGTACACTGTAATTTTTGCATTACGCGCAGGTCTGTCAATTTGGATACGGCTAATGCCAGCTGCCGCTAATTTTTTGTGAAGATATTCACGTACTTTAATATCGGCACATAAGGTATCCGCAAAATCTTTGGATGGTGCATACCATCTAGAAGACCAGTCTTTAACAATACCGAGACGTATCCCGATAGGATGAACTTTTTGACCCATTACTTCTTCTCCTGATCAGAGACAACCACTGTGATATGACAGGTTGGCTTTAAAATTTGAGCGCCGCGGCCTTTTGCTCTGGCATGCATACGTTTATAGTTTGTGCCTTGATCTGCAAAAATACGTGCAACTTTTAATTCATCAATATCAGCGCCTGCATTGTGTTCTGCATTTGCAATCGCTGATTCTAATACTTTCTTAACGACAGCCGCTGATTTTTTAGTGCTGAAACGCAAAAGATCTAAAGCGCGATCAACGGGTAAACCGCGAATCTGGTCGCAGACTAATCTGCATTTTTGTGCTGATAGTCTTGTATGTTTTAATCTAGCCGCGACTTCCATCGATTATCTCCTACTGTCTGCTGCTGGCTTATTCTCATCAGCACCTTTCACTTTTTTGTCACCGGAGTGACCTTTGAAGGTACGTGTTGCAGCAAATTCACCTAATTTATGTCCCACCATATTTTCAGTTACGAAAATTGGCACATGCAATCTGCCGTTATGGACGGCAATCGTGAGCCCGACCATTTCTGGTAAAATCATAGAGCGACGCGACCATGTTTTAATGGGGCGCTTGTTATTTGAAGAAACGGATTCCTCCACTTTCTTCATCAAATGTTTATCAACAAATGGTCCTTTTTTGACTGAACGTGGCACGTTTTAACCCTCTCTTATCCGCGTCTATCACGTACGATAAATTGATCGGTACGTTTATTTTTGCGAGTCTTATAACCTTTTGTAGACACACCCCATGGTGTTACAGGATGACGTCCGCCTGAAGTCTTACCTTCACCACCACCGTGTGGGTGGTCAATTGGGTTCATTGCAACGCCTCTGACTGTTGGGCGAACGCCTCTACGGCGTTTTGCACCCGCGTTACCTAATGAACGTAAATTGTGCTCTGAATTACTCACTTCCCCAATAATCGCGCGGCATTCAGATAATACTTTGCGCATTTCGCCTGAGCGTAAACGAATGGTTGCATAAACCCCTTCACGCGCAACCAACTGAACCGATGTCCCTGCACTACGTGCAAGCTGAGCACCTTTGCCAGGCTTTAACTCTATGCAATGCATGGTTGAGCCTAACGGTATGTTGTTGATTGGTAAGCAATTACCGACTTTAATAGGCGCTTCAGCACCTGATTGTATCTGATCACCCGCTTTTATACCGCCGGGGGCGATAATATACCTTCTTTCGCCGTCCGCATAAAGCACTAATGCAATATTTGCACTACGATTTGGATCATATTCAATTCTTTCAACAACCGCAGGGATACCATCTTTATCGCGTTTGAAGTCAATCAAGCGATAACGCTGCTTATGTCCACCACCAATATGGCGGCAAGTGATTCTACCAGCATTGTTACGACCGCCAGTTTTGGTCTTTTTGACCAATAAGGGGGCGTAAGGTTCGCCTTTATGTAAATCTTTATTCGTCACCCTTACAACAAAGCGTCGGCCTGCTGAGGTAGGTTTTGATGTTAATATTGCCATAATTGCCTCAATCTCTATATTTCACGCTGTTATCATGCTTTGTTAGCGCTGACATGAGGGCGCTATTATAAAGCTATGTTTGTAAAATGAAACTACTTTCTACTGACCCCCAGCGAACTGGATTTCTTGGCCTACTTGGAGCTTCACGTATGCTTTTTTCCAGGGCTTGCTACGGCCTTGGATTTGGCCAAATTTCTTTGGCTTTCTTTTGACATTCACGATTCTGACGGACTCTACCTGCGTATTAAACAAAAGCTCAACTGCGCTTTTGATTTCAGGTTTGGTTGCATCTTGGATCACTTCAAAAACGTACTCTCTACGTTTTTCCGCACCAATCGCCGCTTTTTCAGACATATGTGGCGCTAATAAAATTTTCATTAATCGTTCTTGGTTCATTTCAGCAACTCCTCAAACTGTTTCAGAGCAGCGACTGTAATCAGCACTTTTTCAGCACCTACTAATGAAACAGGATCTACTGCTACCACATCACGCACATCAATCGCAGCAAGATTACGGGACGCTAAATATAAGTTTTCTTCGACTGCTTCTGAAATAATTAAAACATTCTTGCTTCCTAGCTTTAACTTAGCTATTTGATTCAAGAAATCCTTAGTTTTGGGTGTAGCCACAGTGAAAGATTCAACAATCGCTAATCTGTCAGCACGAATTAATTCAGAGAATATTGAACGAATCGCACCGCGATACATTTTTTTATTAACTTTTTGTTCATAGCTACGAGGTTTTGCTGCGAATACCACACCACCTTTACGCCAAATTGGGCTGCGAATAGTACCTGCGCGCGCACGACCGGAACCTTTTTGGTTCCAAGGCTTAATACCACCGCCTCTTACTTCAGCGCGTGTTTTTTGTGATTGCGTGCCCGCACGACCACCAGCCATGAATGCGGTGACGACTTGATGAATTAATGCTTCATTAAACTCACAAGCGAAGATTGTGTCGGATAATTCTAGCTTCGTCTTTTTTGAATCCGCTAATTGCACTTCCATTAGTTAGCCCCCTCTTGTTTCACTTTCTGCACTTTCTTTACTGCGGGACGAATAATGACGTCAGTGCCTGGCGCGCCAGGAACTGCACCGCGAATCAAAATCAGATTACGATCAGCATAAATGCGTGCAACTTGTAAATTCTGTACGGTTCTTCTCTTGTTACCCAATTGGCCTGACATCTTTTTGCCTTTGAATACTTTACCAGGCGATTGTCTTTGACCGATAGAACCAGGCGCACGATGCGATAACGAGTTACCGTGTGTTGCATCTTGTGCTGCAAAATGGTGGCGCTTGATACATCCTGCAAACCCTTTACCTTTTGAGGTGCCGGTGACATCAACCCACTGACCTTCTGCAAAACGATCTGCTTTGAGCTCTGCACCCAACGCAACATCATTGAGTTTGTCAGCATCGTTAATGCGGAATTCCCAAATGCCTCTGCCTGGCTCAACATTTGCTTTTGCAAAATGGCCAGCAGCTGGTTTTGTGACTCTCGTACGTTTGCGAGACCCTGTTGTAATTTGTAATGCTTGATAACCATCATTTTCGAGCGTTTTAATTTGGGTAACGCGATTAGGCAATACCTCAACCACTGTCACTGGCACGGACACGCCATCTTCAGTGAACACTCTAGTCATTCCGCATTTTCGTCCGACTAAACTTATAGTCATTTTTATTGCCTCTCAAAAAAAATCCCGAAGCTGGCTAAGATTGTTTGCCATTCGGGACAACTTGCATTAACCATCAACATCTACACTGATTTGAACATCTACACCTGCAGCTAAATCCAACTTCATCAATGCATCAATTGTTTTATCTGTAGGCTCATTAATATCGACAACACGCTTATGTGTGCGCAACTCATATTGATCACGCGCGTCTTTGTCAGCATGCGGAGAAATCAATACAGTGTAGCGCTCAATGTGCGTAGGCAAAGGAATAGGACCGCGCACTTGCGCACCTGTACGCTTTGCTGTTTCTACGATTTCGCGTGTTGAACGATCAATCAAACGATGATCGAACGCTTTTAAGCGAATTCTAATTCTTTGACTTTTTCTTCCAATTGTCATAATTTTTTACTCGAGAATCTTAGCTACAACACCTGCGCCTACAGTGCGTCCACCTTCACGAATCGCAAATCGTAAACCTTCTTCCATTGCGATTGGAGCGATCAACGTCACCACCATCTGAATATTGTCACCTGGCATTACCATTTCTACACCTTCTGGTAATTGCACTTCACCTGTTACGTCTGTTGTTCTGAAGTAAAACTGTGGACGATACCCTTTGAAAAATGGAGTATGACGACCGCCTTCTTCTTTTGATAACACGTAAATTTCTGATTCGAACTTTGTGTGCGGGGTGATTGAACCTGGTTTTGCTAACACTTGGCCGCGTTCAACTTCTTCACGCTTCGTACCACGTAATAACACACCCACGTTATCGCCTGCGCGACCTTCGTCTAGCAACTTACGGAACATTTCAACACCCGTACACGTTGTTTTGATGGTTGGTTTCAAGCCGATGATTTCTAGATCTTCACCTACTTTCACGATGCCTCTTTCTACGCGACCAGTGACCACGGTTCCACGACCTGAGATCGAGAACACGTCTTCAATCGGTAACAAGAATGGCTTGTCAATTTGACGCTCTGGTTGTGGGAAGTATGAATCCATCGCTTCAACCAATTTAATAATTGAAGGCACGCCAATTTCGCTTTGGTCGCCTTCTAATGCTTTTAATGCAGATCCAATGATAATCGGGGTCTTGTCGCCTGGGAAATTATAGCTAGTTAACAAATCTCTCACTTCCATCTCAACCAATTCTAACAATTCTTTATCATCAACCATGTCAGCTTTATTCAAGTATACAACAATGTAAGGTACGCCAACCTGACGCGCCAACAAAATGTGTTCGCGGGTTTGTGGCATAGGGCCATCCGCTGCGGAACAGACGAGAATCGCGCCGTCCATTTGCGCTGCACCTGTGATCATGTTCTTCACATAGTCAGCATGGCCTGGGCAATCAACGTGTGCATAATGTCTCTTGTCTGAGGAGTATTCAACGTGCGCTGTCGCAATCGTGATACCACGCGCTCTTTCTTCTGGCGCTTTGTCAATT
>CAJCIZ010000100.1 GCA_903970525.1 Myxococcales bacterium
TTCTCTTACCGCCATAACCACGGCTGACTATCCCAGGGCGATAACCTTTCTTTCGCAAATAATTCGCCAGCCAAATGACAAAAGGTGTTTTGCCTGTTCCACCGACAGTTATATTTCCTACGACAATAATAGGCACAGATAAGTGTTTTGTTTTGAGGAGTCCAGCGCGATACAGCGCGCGACGCAAACAAACAATCCCACGAAAAACCCAAGAAAAAGGTAATAATAAAAACGTTAACCACGTGTAATTTGAACGATACCAATGTCGATTCATGTCCATTTACTCCGCAGTAATAGGATCATCTCTAAATTGCATTCGATTGAGTTTGGCGTAGACGCCATTTAACGCTAATAATTGTTGATGGCTGCCTTGTTCTACAACACATCCCTGATCAATCACAATAATTTTATTGGCATGCTCTACGGTTGAAAGTCTGTGCGCAATCACTAACGTCGTGCGATTTTGCATTAAATCATCTAGGGCCGCTTGAATATGGCGTTCGGATTCTGTATCTAAAGCAGAAGTTGCTTCATCTAAAATTAATATCGGTGCATTTTTCACAATGGCACGCGCAATTGCAATACGTTGACGCTGGCCGCCTGAAAGCAATACGCCGTTTTCACCGACTAAAGTGTCCAAGCCCTGCGGAAACTGCATAATAAACTCATAAGCATGCGCGGCTTTTGCTGCGGCAATAATGTCTTCTCTTGAGACTTCACCAAAACGACCATAGGCGATATTATTGGCAACAGTATCATTGAACAACATGACTTGTTGCGAAACCACTGCAAACTGTCTACGTAAATCAGCTAAACGATAGTCTCGTATTGAAATATCATCTAGCAAGATGTCTCCGGTAAAATCTGGATAGTATCTGGGTAACAAACTCACTAACGTTGACTTACCACCCCCAGAACGTCCGACAACTGCAACAATTTCACCTGGCTCTACACTAAAATTAATATCTTTCAAGACAGCTTTACCATTTTCATAGGCAAAACCCGCCTGCACAAATTCCATTTTGCCGCGCACCGCTTTCGGCACTGTCACTTTCCCCTCATCTTTTTCGACGGGCAAATCCAATAACTCAAATACCGTTTGTGCGCCAGCGATACCGCGATACAATTTATTTTGCATTGACGTTAAATCTTTCATAGGCTTTAATAAAGCCAACATAGCGGCCGCCATCGCAACAAATCCACCCGCTGATAAGATGGAACTGGAAATATCAAACGCCGCCACATAAACCGTCATAGACAAAGCCATCGCCGCAACAAATTGCACCGTTGACACACTCCAGGAACGTGCGGCAACAACTTTCATTTCACGTTGACGATTGACGCTCACAATTTTATTAAATTTTTCTGTCTCATGCGTTTGGCCGCCAAATGCACGCACTTCTTTATAGCCTTCAATATTTTCTTGCGCACGTTGCGTCACTTGCGCCATAGAATCTTGTATGCTCAAACTCAGTCTGCGCACACGCTTACTGGTATAACGCATAATGACAGCAATCGTTGGGATAATAATAAAATATAACAAACTCAGCTTCCAACTGACGGAAAACATCACCACCAACAAACCCACAATCAAACAAGATGCTTGCACCGCTGTCGTCAACACATCGGCACTGGCATTTGCGACTTGTTCGACGCTATATAAAATCACTGAGAGTGTATGGCCTGATGTGGTATGGTCATAAAATGCAGCTGGCATGCGTTGCAGATGCACAAAAATATCTTGGCGTAAATTCATGATGACGTTACGAGAAACTAAGGCGATATTATAATTTGAAAAAAAGCTGGCAAGACCCCGCGCAGCAAATGCGAATAACACAATTAACGGCGCCATATGCAGAAAATGTTTATTTTTGGCAACCAAGCCTTTATTGAGCAAAGGTTCCAGAAAATGCACAAACCAGGCATCTATTCCTGAGAACACCATACTGGCTACAATAGCGACCACTAATGACACCCAATAACGGCGTACATAGGTGAATAACCTCTTATAAATCACTAAGGCATTAGCTGTGGGTTTAGGGACTTTTGACATAAGCTCATTTACATACCGTAAAAATGCGATATCCTAGCATAATTCAACCAGACAAGGTACCCATAGTGTGGGTAAAAAGGACTGATTCATGACCAACCTCCAAGCCATCATAGAAGCCGCATTCGAAGACCGCGCAAATTTCACCCCACAAAAAACACCGCGTGATGTTTTAGAGGCCATAGACCAAGCCATAGAACTATTAGATAGCGGCAAAGCGCGCGTCGCGGAAAAAATAAACGGCACCTGGCAAATCAATCAATGGCTGAAAAAAGCCGTGCTGTTGTATTTTCGCACCCATGACAACGAAGTGATGAACAGTGGTTGCCTACAATTTTATGACAAAGTGCCATTAAAATTTCAGCATCAAAGTGAGGCTGAGCTGAAAGCAAACGGTGTTCGTATCGTTCCACACGCTGTCGCTCGAAAAGGAACTTATATTGCGCCTAACACTATCTTAATGCCCTCTTACGTCAATATCGGTGCTTATATCGATAGCGGAACATTAGTCGACACTTGGGCAACCGTAGGATCTTGCGCACAAGTCGGAAAAAATGTGCATTTATCAGGTGGCGTAGGCTTAGGCGGTGTACTCGAACCCCTACAAGCTAACCCCACTATCATTGAAGATAACTGCTTTATTGGCGCACGCTCTGAAATTGTCGAAGGCGTCATTGTCGAAGAAGGTGCCGTGATTTCCATGGGTGTTTACATCGGACAAAGCACTCGCATTTACAATCGAGAAACTGGTGAAACCACTTATGGTCGTGTTCCTGCAGGCTCCGTCGTTGTGCCAGGCAATTTACCCAGCAAAGATGGGAAATATAGCTTATATTGCGCAGTCATTGTCAAACAAGTCGATGCCAAAACGCGAGAAAAAGTTTCCATCAATGAATTATTACGCAGCGTAGATCACGCCTAAGGAACACTATGTCAGAGACATTAGACCTTACAAAAGCACTGATCAGTCGTGCTTCACTGACACCGAATGATAGTGGCTGCCAAAAGTTGATTAGTCATAGACTCATGCAACTGAAATTTCATATTGAATCTATGCCTGTTGGTGAAGTTGAAAATCTCTGGGCGCGTCATGGCACACAATCCCCTTTAGTCGTATTCGCCGGCCACACAGATGTTGTACCAACCGGCCCACTTGACGCTTGGCATTCCGATCCCTTTTTTCCAACGGTGAAAGAAGATTTTCTCCATGGGCGCGGTGCCGCTGATATGAAAAGTGGTTTAGCTGCCATGATAGTCGCGGCTGAAAACTTTATTAAAAAAAATCCGAATTATCCAGGATCGATTGGATTTTTGATTACCAGCGATGAAGAAGGCGCTAGCATTGATGGTACAAAAAAAGTAGTTGAGGCACTCGTTAAGCGTAATGAAAAAATAGATTATTGCATCATAGGCGAAGCGAGCAGTGAAAAAATACTCGGCGATCAAATTCGCATAGGTCGTCGCGGTTCTTTTCATGGAAAATTAATCATTCATGGCAAACAAGGTCATATTGCTTATCCTCATTTAGCTAATAATCCTATTCACGCAAGCTTTAAAGCCTTAGCAGAATTAGCGGCAGAAGAATGGGACAATGGTAACGAATATTTTCCGCCAACGACTTTTCAAATTTCGAATATTCATGCTGGCACGGGCGCTTTGAATGTGATACCTGGCGAACTAGAAGCGCGCTTTAATTTTCGCTTTTCCACTGCTGTGACGGTGCATGAGTTACAAGAACGTGTCGCGAAAATTTTAAATAACCATAAATTAAATTTTGATATCCAGTGGGAATTAACGAGCCAGCCTTTTTTGACAACACAGGGAAAGCTCATTACAGCAGCAGAAGAAGTCATAAAAGAAATGATGGGCATTAAGACAAGACTTTCAACCGGCGGTGGTACTTCCGATGGACGTTTTATTGCACCCACCGGAGCAGAAGTCATCGAACTTGGGCCTAATCTTGCAACAATTCATCAAGCAAATGAGCGCGTAAATATTGCGGAATTAGATCAGTTGACTGCACTGTATGAGAAAATTTTAGAGAAATTATTTCATACTTAAGAAAAAGAAAACTTTACAGTATCGCACACATCTTCCTTGATGGACCAGATGATACCACGCCAGCAGCTTGATCATTATCAGCAGCACCGCTCTGAAGCTCAACAGGAGCGTTTTGTACACGGCCTCTCGTAAAGAGCTGACACCACCAACCAGAACTTTTTGCTTCAACCTGTTGAGCAGGCATTTGATCACTATTCACTGAAATAGCATGCTTAATGCTAGTATTCATCACCCTATTTGCTAAAAACAATGATCCGAATAATGCGCCAGAAGCTAATCCAATCGGTATCCCTAGCACACCTAATGAAGTGTATTGGCTTAACACATAAGAACCAGCAAAACCTACCCATAATGCAGAAGAGGAGGCAACGGTAGGTATAACATAATCATCAAAAGCGCGCGTTGATAGCAGAATATTATAACGGATACTATCAATGAAAGAATAACCCACATTTAGTAATAATAAATTTCTTGCAGCTGTTTCATCGACTGATATTCCCACAACAGCACTAAACGCTGCCGGAGAAGCCATCACAAAAATAGCGAGCGGCATGATTAATAGTGAGTTTGCAACAAGCCCTGCTTTGATAGTTTGATGAATCGATTGACTAACTGATTGAGGAGAACAGACATCTGATTTTAGCAGACCTAACTTATTTGAAACCATAAAGACTGCTGTCTGACTTGTTGACGCTGTAATCAGGAAACTAAAATTAAGATACTGCGTTGCCAGATTTTGAAGAGCCAGCGCATCAGCGGGTAAAAGACCCGCAATAATACTAGCAGCAAATGACACTGAAATATCACTGACTGTCATGAACACATTCATACTGCCTTGCCTGATGAATTCGCCGATCTGCTTGCGATCGGAGGGATCCCAAGACAAACAATTTCTGAAAAAAAACAGATCTCTATAAGTATAGGCGGTGTATGTAGTAAATCCAATGCAGGTTAAAGCTACACCAATACCAGCCCCGCTTCCTAGACCTTCTAATCCTTGAGAAGCTTGATTGGCTAAACTGTATTCTGTCCCTATTGTGGCACCTAAAGCCATTAGCGCTATTACCATAGCCTGTTTTTGTTTTTCTGAAGCTAAAAGAACAAATTCCATCGCAAGACGTGGAACCAATGCCGCATAAAAAATTGCATAATAACGCAAAAATTGCTGCGAAGGATCCGCCACTATTTGCTTTTGTTGTAACAAAGAAAGAACAGGATTAGCAAACACCATGATCATTATAGATATGGGTTCTCCAATAGCACCTACAATGAGAGTATTTCTCGGTGTGATAGCAATTTGTCTATTTAACTTATTAATTTCTTCGTTGAACTTACGGTATCTAGCGCTAACAATTTCATCATCATCATCCTCAGCGTCATTAGATTGCTTAAGTTCACGCAATTGTTGTAGTTTTGCTTTACGTTTGCCAAATAAGTTACTTAATGCAGGGTAAGCAGCAAAAACACTGGAAAATTGGAAAAATCCAAGGGTGCCTATCATGGTTGTTGTCGCTGGTACTGCATCTCTAAATCCCAGGTGAGACATCATAATGCCAATAACTGGTATATTGAGAGAAAAGTCATATGAGAAAAAAGTAGGTACCGTACGTGTTATGACTTCTTTGAGAGTCGATGCAAAAGTATCGTTATCCTGTGCGTTCATAGACACAGACGATACGAGACTGTTAGACGAGCTAGAAGGTACAATAGAAGAAGATGCTAGCAAGGAAGGATTTGACCCAGGTTGATCCTGGCCTACCTGTAGTGAAGTGAAAGAAACAGTGGAACTATCAAATTGAGCAGTTGTTCTCATTAGTAACATCCGATTTAAGTCATCATGACCTTGAGTTAGCATAGTTATAAAAGTCTCGCTCTTGCATTTTTTGAGGCGATGATAATAATAGATTATTCATTCCGTAGCCATAACTATCTTATTTAAACAAGTTGCGTTGAAAATGCGCACACAAATCAATAAACGTGTCGTCATTGCGAACCCCACGCTTTTTGCGGGGTGTGGTAATCCAGGAGGGTTATTTAAATGCTTCTGGATCGCCACGTCGCTACGCTCCTCGCAATGACATCTATTTATGGTATTATTCCCGCCCTATCCCAACCCATAGGTATGAACCATGAACCACAAGCTATCGAAACTTACGCTTCTGATTAGCCTTTTAGTCTTATCAATCAACGTCTGCTTCGCCCATATATCCCTTAATCTTGGCGTAGGCATGTATCCACCACCACAACAAGTCTATGTTGCTCAGCCACCTGCTCCGGTTTATTACGGCCCTGGCCCTGCGCCAGCGCCGTACTATAATGCTGCCCCTGCACCTGGTTATGCGACAGGTTATGCGCCTGGCTATGCCCCTGCACCTGGCACTGAAGTCGTTTGGGTGCCTGCCCATGTTGAATATGGCTATTGGGTACCAGGCCATTATGTGCAATATGTATACGCTGCTCCTGGACCCAACTTCATCTGGATACAAGGCGGATGGGGTCCCTATCATCAGTGGCATCATGGATACTGGCGCAGAGGTTAACGATTTCTAATTGCTTAACCCACTATATTGGTTTAACCTAACGCTCCAAATTAGTACTCCGGAGAGATGTCCGAGTGGTTTAAGGAGCACGCCTGGAAAGCGTGTGTACGTTCATAGCGTACCGAGGGTTCGAATCCCTCTCTCTCCGCCAGATTGATGGTTGAGTCTAAAACGTTATGGTAGCCAATATTGGTCGCTTCGCGGCGATATGTTGTGAACCCCGCCAGGTCCGGAAGGAAGCAACGGTAGCAGCAGATTCGGGCGCCGAAGTTTGGCTGGTATTGGTTACCACCCTATTATTGATGGTGAAAAAATCCATGAGCTATCAAGTCCTCGCACGTAAATGGCGACCGCGCTCCTTCAAAGAGATGGTAGGACAAGAACACATCCTACGCATGCTCATTAACGCGCTAGACACTCAACGCTTGCATCATGCTTACTTATTCACAGGCACACGCGGTGTCGGCAAAACAACACTCGCGCGCTTACTCGCCAAATGTTTAAATTGTGAAACAGGTGTGACGTCTAACCCCTGCGATACCTGTGGAACATGCCAAGCAATTGATGCGGGACGATTCCTAGATTTATTAGAAATTGACGCAGCCTCACGCACAAAAGTGGAAGACACGCGCGAACTATTAGAAAACGTACAATACGCGCCGACACAAGGTCGATACAAAGTTTATTTGATTGACGAAGTCCACATGTTGTCTGGACATAGCTTTAATGCGCTCTTAAAAACATTAGAAGAACCGCCTGCACACGTTAAATTTTTATTAGCCACAACAGATCCTAAGCGTTTACCGATAACTATTTTATCACGCTGCTTACAATTTAATTTGAAACGTGTCCCTGTCGAACAAATTTCGCAGCAATTACAACATATTTGCAAAGCAGAGAATATTGCATACGAACTGCCTGCATTAGAACAACTGGCACACGCTGCCGATGGCAGTTTACGCGATGCACTAAGTTTATTAGATCAAGCTATCGCCTACTGCAATAATTCTTTACTCGCGGATGATGTGCGCCGCATGTTAGGACAAGTTGAACAAAGCCATCTTTTTAATTTGCTGCGCGCATTGGCAGAACAAAATGGCAATCAGTTATTGGAAGAAATCAGCCAGCTCTCAGAAGAAGCGCCTGACTACCAACAATTACTCGAAAATTTATTGTCCATCCTGCATCAAATTGCCATCAAACAAACGATACCGACCACAGAACAACATGCCACTGTCACAGAACTGGCAGAACGTTTCACAGCACAAGATGTGCAACTCTATTATCAAATCGCACTCATTGGACGACGCGATTTAGCGTTAGCACCGAATGCTTTACACGGATTTGAAATGGTCTTGATGCGCATGCTGGCTTTCACACCGATGACTGGCGAACCACAACATCAGTCTCCCACTTCAGCGCCAGCAAAAAAAGTTGCGTCTGCTGTAGCCGCACCCGTTAAGCCCATTGAGAACAACGCATCACCCGTGAGCGAGTGGACAGCATTACTGAATCAACTCAAACTCACTGGCATGACATTAGCCTTAGCAGCGAATTGCGCTTTAGAAAAAATGTCTGATGAAACCATAGAATTAATTTTATCGAACAAGCACGAACCACTTTTAAATAAGAAATCCGTAGAACGCTTAGAAGAAGCCTTGACCCAGCACTATAACAAGACAATGAAATTAAATATTAAGCTAAGCCCAGCAGAATTGGACACCACAGCCAAACAACAAGACCAAGCTCAAAAAGCAAGATTGGCAACAGCGGTTGAATCGATTGCTTCAGACCAACACGTACAAAAAATCATGGATGTGTTTGGAGCGACCCTGGATATTAATTCTGTTAAGGCGATGAATGACTAGTAGCGCATTTCTATACATTTTTGTTAGAATACCCCATCACAAATACTATCGTGGAGATTGAGACAATGAATAGCAAACCCGGCTTAGGCGATTTAATGAAAAAAGCGCAAGAAATGCAGAAAAAAATGCAAGAAATCCAAAAGCAAATAGCTGAAATGGAAGTCATTGGTCAATCTGGCGGCGGACTGGTTAAAATCGTTGTGACAGGCCAGCATTATGCAAAACGCGTTACCCTAGACCCTACTGTATTGAAAGAAGAAAAAACCGTATTAGAAGACTTGATTGCTGCTGCTATTAACGATGCAACTGATAAAATCGAAAAAGGCACACGTGATAAAATGTCCAGCTTAACTGGCATTAAGTTACCAGAGGGTTTTGAACTTCCGAAAGAGTAATCAGCATGTTATCTAGTCCTCTACTAGAACAACTGATTGAAGCATTACGCTATCTACCAGGCGTTGGGCCCAAAACAGCCCAACGTATGGCATTCCAACTGCTAGAGCGTGGCAGAGAAAATGGCAAGCGCTTAGCACACATTTTACAAGCTGCCATGGAACAAATCGGTCATTGCAACAATTGCCGCACCTTTAGTGAATCTGCGCTTTGTCACTTATGCGCTTCAACCAATCGAGATCCTGCCCTGTTATGCATTGTTGAAAATCCCGTCGACATGGTCGCCGTCGAACAAATGGGAGCATTTCGTGGACGTTATTTTGTATTAATGGGACGTTTATCGCCTTTAGATGGGATTGGGCCTGAAGAAATAGGCATCAAGCAATTAACCACCCTACTGGCTAGCCGCACCATTAAAGAAGTGATACTGGCCACCAATCCAACTGTCGAAGGCGAAGCAACCGCGCATTACATTTCAGAGTTAGTCAAACAATACGCTATCAAAGCAACACGAATAGCCCACGGCGTGCCATTAGGTGGTGAATTAGAATATATCGATAGTGGAACCTTGGCGCATGCTTTCGCTGGCAGAGAAATTATTTAATTTACCGTGGCGCGTTAAAAGCATTTTATTTTGCTGCGTCTTCTTATTCTTCTGTAAAACCAGCTCAGCCAACCCACAACTCATTATTGAACCCGATATGGGACGCGCGCCGATCACGCATCTCATCAACGATGCAACACACTCCGTTGACCTAGTGATTTATGGTTTTACTGATACGCAACTAGCCGATGCATTCATTCATGCAAAAAATGGCGGGAAATCAGTGCGTATTTTATTACAGCACTATCCTTACAAAGCAGACGATGAAAATCAAAACATCATAGAAAAACTCCAAGCAGAAAAACTCAATTTGATCTGGCCCGATGGCGACTTCAAATTAACGCATCAAAAAACCCTAGTCATTGATCAGCAACAAGCGTTAGTGATGACTTTTAACTTTACGCACTCTACTTTTAAAAATGAACGTAATTTCGCCTTATTGATATCTGATCCTGCTGAAGTACAAGAAATACAAGACGTCTTTAATCATGATTGGCAGCATCAAAAAACAGCTGTGCAACAAGCAGACTTAATTTGGAGCCCTAACAATAGTCGCGACAAATTATTAGCGCTGATTCGCAGCGCAAAATCGGAGATGAATGTTTATGCAGAAGGATTGAATGATTATCAAATCGTTGGCGCTCTTGCCAAAGCTGCGCGCTCCGGCGTGAAAGTACATATCTTAACTTCGGTAGAAAAAGACCATGTGCCGAGCAAGCAATTTGATTATCTTACTCGCGCGGGAGCTGAGATACGCTTTGATCCAGATTACATCATTCATGCTAAAGTTATTATGGTTGATCATCATCAGGCTGAGCTAGGTTCTATCAATTTTACAAGAGCATCTATCAATGCGAATCGAGAATTAGCTGTGATTTCACAGGATGCTGATGTCGTGAAAAAATTGTATAGCGTTTTTGAGCAAGACTGGAAACAATCCAGTGCGTCAGCAAATGCGACGAGTGCTGCGAAGAATATTTGGGCTTCACCTGAAGTGATGCGTAGCATGAAGCAGATGATGCGATTAATGAAGATACAGCACAAACAGAGAACGCATAAAAAGCAGTAGGTCCTTGATCGATTGGACGGCTTCAGTGTCTGATTGAACTATACTATATTTTTTTCTAGTCATAAATTTCCATAATCATTAATATTCTTGCAAAACATGCGCTTCACTATTTTATTGAAACTCTATTGCCACCCAAGAGCCTTTATTGTAGCCTTATGCGCGTTGGTTATTATGATATTTTCATATACTTGACGAGTCGTTAATTATAATGAGGAATGGATGCTATGTACCAAGAAGAATTAGCAACTGAGATTAATCAAACTAAGCAAGTAGTTGGTAAGCGCTTAGGGATGGCAGAGAAACGCATCAACACTTTGGAAAACTGGGC
>CAJCIZ010000101.1 GCA_903970525.1 Myxococcales bacterium
CTATTAATCCAGAGTTTCTTGCCCAATTAGCGGCAAATCACCCTCCTGCTACAAAATAGGAGCCACGACCAGGCAGAGGAATAACTATTACTGAAATCATTGATACCCTTGTAATATAAAAAACAGTGCGTCTGATTGTGCACCCTATGCCGGGATTCCTTCCCAAATCCCACATAAGCACTTGTCCAATGTAAAGTTATCTGTCTTTTATAAAAAAATACCTAGTTAATGAATTAAATTTATTAATGACTTTAGAATGTTATTTTTCCCTACCGCTACGAATAAGAGCCCTTTGAGCCCATTATGAGCCCTTTAATTTATATACAGTTCCTCGGCCAGTGAAACCCTCGGAGTGCCCCGTAATTGTCCCAAAAAATGTGTCAACGGAAATAATATTTTATAAGCATCTGATTTTATTGATGGGCCGTGTAGGGATCGAACCTACGACCAATTGATTAAGAGCTGTTTACTCGAACATTAAGTGATTGATTAATATTAACTTTTGAGGCTGGGCGACCACTCTAAAATGCAGGATAAAGCACAATGAAGCACAACCCAACCACGCAAAAGTCACGAAGCGGTTTGATACGTTGCTAGATTGGCAAACTTATCAATTAACGGTTATAATCATATTAACCACCTATTTTAGGCGGTTAAGTCGATCGGAGCCGTTATGAACTTTAGTGACTACATCAATGACCTTGTTAGACATGGTAAGTGTAGTTTTACCGTCAAACAAGCTCAATCCGCCCTCAATAAATCATCCAACGCGATTCATTCCTCCATCAAACATCTACTTATCAAAAATGAATTAGCAAGTCCAGCCAAAGGGTTTTATGTGATTGTTCCACCTGAATATCAAATATTAGGCTGCCTACCAGCAGAGTATTTTATCCCCTATTTGATGGAGTACTGGCAATGCCCTTATTATTCTGGACTACTTACTGCTGCCAGATATCACGGCGCCACCCATCAAGCCGTGCAGGTCTTTCAAGTGATGATTGAAGGTCAGACCAAGCCTCAAATCCTATGCGGAAAAGTAAAAATTCGATTCATTGCCAATCGACATTTAGCCGAAACTCCTATACAAAGTATTTCTACCGCTAAAAGCATGTTAAAGGTATCAACCCCTGAAGGCACTGCGATGGACTTACTTAACTACCCTCATCAAGCAGGCGGGTTAAATCATATTGCCACCGTCCTCACTGAACTTCAGGAAAGTATTGAACCAGCCAAATTACTTACCCTCGCTGAAAGCCAGTCCTCCATCCCCTGGAAGCAACGACTGGGATATCTATTAGAAACAGTCGGTGCCTCAGAACTAGGAGAGGTGCTAAAAAAACATTTAGCACAACAAAAGCGGGTTGATTACATTCCTCTAATGCCAGGCTTAGGGGAATCGGCTGAAATGCCACGAAATTCCATCTGGAAAATTATTGAAAACGCGACTGTGGAGAGTGATCTATGATTCCCGAATATTGTTTAAGTGAATGGCGCCAACAAGTTTCATGGGTAGAAGACTATCAAGTCGAACAAGACTTAATAATCAGCCGTGCCCTGGTTTCTTTATATGCAAATCCTAAGATAAAAGACCATTTGGTTTTTAGGGGCGGAACCGCGCTGCATAAGCTTTATATAAAACCTGCTGCGCGTTATAGTGAAGACATCGACTTGGTGCAAATTTCACCCGGCCCTATTGGTGAAATGCTTAATGAAATTCGCTCATCGTTGAGCTGGCTTGGTGATCCAGTACGTAAACTAACCGAGCGCAGCGCAAAACTACTCTACCGATACACAGCTAATGACAACACCCAAAAGAAATTAAAAATCGAGATTAACACTACTGAACATTTTCATGTTTTTGATTTTGTTGATTATGAGTTTTCAGTCGAAAATTCCTGGTTTACTGGAAAATCAGCGCTACGTACCTATCAACTGAATGAACTAATGGGGACAAAGATAAGAGCACTTTATCAACGCCGCAAAGGTAGAGACCTATTTGACCTTTGGATTGTGCTTAAAGATAATTTGATTGATCCTGAGGTTGTTTTGAAAGTATTTTTGGCGCATTGTGATAAAAACAATCAAAATGTAACCCGCGCATTATTTGAAAGAAATTTGCATGAAAAAATTCGCTTTGACGATTTTCGGCATGATGCTTCCAGTTTACTTGCTGAGAGCAATGAGTGGTCTTTTAACCATGCTTATGAAATGGTCAAAAACAGTCTGCTTTGCCTGTTACCTGGGGAACCTTGGAAAATAAAAGCTGTAGAACGAAAGCAAACTCGCTGGGACTAACTATGAAAAAATCAATTCTTCAAGTAATCCATGAGTCCGCGAAAGGATTATTCGACATTGGCTTGATGGATGCAAAAACGATGCGTTCATTTGATGCGATGCGGGCTATTGATGTCGGCCTTGATTCACTAAAAAAGGGAACAAAGTTTCCGCAAAAGACAGTTATGATCGATTAAAGAAAAAAATTAATAAAACAGCTAAGGATCAGAGATGATAACTATGGCTGCAACCGAGAAAAACACCTTATAATAGAATTTTTCGATAGAAAACTTTCTTTTTCCTTTCTTTAATATCACTGTAATTTATCAAAAGATGCCCGTGCCTGATAACAGCGCTTTCAGCAAAATATCCCTTGGGTGGATGAATATTTGCGTACAATTTCCTTGGCATTTTAAACACTTGGATAACATTTTTTTCAGCATAACAAACGTAAATTTTTTTATGTGTCTCAATTAACAAAGGGAGGTTGTTATAAAAATCGGGCGCATAATTCTCATCCAAGCTCTCGAACCTGAACTCATGAACCGGACAAATAATGCTTGTTTTAGGAGCCATAAAAATAATGGATTGTGCGCAGCCCGTACCACATGAACCTTGCAGATAAGCTATATTATTTGTTTTCCAAACCTCACCAATATTAATCCAATCTTTTACAATATTTTTAACACGCTTAGTTTTAAAATTGATATAGGTAGCAGAACTAGAGTCAAGGTTTACAATGGCGGCTGTTTTCGAAAAATTATATTCAATATGATAAACAGCATCTTTCTTAATTTTCTCTCTAATCCCATCAAATGAAGATGCAAAACAAACATTACTTAACAAAATGAAAATTTGGTATGCCAGGCAAATCAAAATAATGCACTTCCCATTTTTTCTTGGGGCTTCCACTAAAGTATTTATAGATGCCAGGAACAGGATTTTCTTTTTGTGACGCATGCTGAACCTCCTTTGCAATACTCTTAATTTCTTGCCAAGCACGTTTGTCTGCGGGACCCTCTTCACCTGGGTGCTCCATTCTTTCATAATTAGGATCTGTCTTCACCCAACAAGAAAACTGTACTCTCCTAAGTACGACTTCTTGATACGACTTTTTTCCTGCCTTTTCGAAACGATTCCGAATTATCTATGCTATAGCGCGTCTACTAGCATCATTCTGGTTCCTAGATTCGCCATAGACAGTTAAAACAAAATAAGCGAAATCAAGTGGCATCTTTTCATCGTCTGCAATCTTATGAAAAGGGCTGCGATATTTACTACAGTATCCCTGTACTTCTTGTATGCGAGGCTTGCCATTCTTATCAATGACTTTTCTTTTATAGGGATGTACCCAATACTTTCCTTCGGGGCAACCTTTTATTTTTTTCATGGATTTAGGCATAATGAATCTCTATTTTTCCTTGCATATTATAGCTTTATTTAAAAATATTTCCACGAAATCAAATAGATTCTATATATGCAAAACCTCTTTGATTTAATGCAAATTCATCCTTATCATGCCCGCATGTTAAAATTCATATTGCCAATATTACATATTATTCGAGCCATTATTATGCTCACAAAGCCAGGAGGCACAAAGTCTCTGATCGCTGAAAATTTAATGCTACGGAAACAACTGATTCAATTATCAAGAAAACAAAAGCGTTCACCGAACTTATCATTTTTCGATAGATTATTTTTCGCAATTCTTGCGCACTTCATTAATACAAAGAAAATTATTAAATCCGCTATAATAATTAAGCCAGCAACCATCATCAATTTTCATAAAGCGCTCATCAAGAAAAAGTATCGTTTATTATTTTCAGCATAATCCAGAAAAAATCCTGGCCCTAATGGACCACCGAAAGAATTGATCCACTTAATATTAGAAATAAAGAAACGTAATCCGCGTTACGGCTGTCTTCGCATTGCTATGCAAATTAAAAATTCTTTTGGCATCGAGATAAATAAAGATGTTGTTAGACGTGTCTTGAAGAAATATTTAAAAAATTTTCCGGGAAATAACGCTGGCCCATCTTGGTTATCACTTTTAGGTAACGCCAAGGATTCATTATGGTCTGTTGATTTTTTTAGATGTGAATCAATTCTCTTAAAATCTTATTGGGTCATGGTAATAATGGATCAATTTTCTCGAAAAATAATCGGATTTTCTGTACATTTTGGCGATCTGGATGGAAGTGCTATTTGTTGCATGTTTAATAGAGTTACTTCAAAACAACAGCTACCTAAGCGTTTGTCATCCGATAACGATCCACTGTTTCAATATCACCGCTGGAAGGCTAATTTACGAATACTAGAAATCACAGAAATTAAAACCATTCCTTATGTTCCCTTGTCACATCCATTTGTTGAACGTCTCATCAGAAGCATTCGCAATGAGCTACTTGATCAAATGTTATTTTGGAACTCTCTCGATTTACAAAAGAAATTAGATGAATACCAACGTTATTTCAATCAACACCGATCGCATACTTCATTAAATGCGGTAACGCCAGCACAAAAAGCCACCCCTTCAACTAACAATTACATTCCGCTCGAAAACTATCATTGGCAATCTCACTGCAAAGGATTATTTCAACTACCAACTGCGGCTTAATATAGGAATTCGCCTATTACACGGTGATTGATTAATTGCGAATGTATGTTATCTTAACCTGGCAAATTATTACTTAATATCTCATCATTAGAATTAGATTATAGTTTAGATTTGATACTTTTTGCCTTTTGAGCATTCGTTTCTTCATCGTGCTCTGAGTGCTTTTCATATTTTACTATATCTTCATGTATACCAAGAGATTTTAACTTAGCAAGTGTTGTTGTGATACTCGATTGATACGTGTCATTAGCATTATTATCTTTTAATGTTGAAAAAATCTTATATGCTGAAATTAAGCTAATGGTTGTACCCTCTTTCAAAAAATTATTAGCTAACTCAGACAATACTTTCATATCGTGGAGTTTATTTTTATTTTCAAACAATTTACTCTTTACATTTACATCCTTAGCAGATAATCCAACAAGCTTAAGCTTAATATTATTTGCTGATTGCGCATTAATTTTTTCATCATTCTCAGATTTGTCTGCAGTTTGTTTTTCATAATCCAAAATTTGTTGAAATAATCCCATCTTATCTAGTTTGCTCAATGTTCTACCAAGAGCACCTTGAGATGCTTTTTCAGGAAAATTATCTTCCAAGGTAGAAAGTATTTTATATGCAGCAAATAAGCTAACAGGCGTGTCTTCCGCTATGTATTCTTCAGCTAAATCATATAATACCCCCATGCTTTCAAATGGGTCTTTTTGACTTCTAAGAAAATTTTTTCTAAACATCGTCATTGTCTTCTCCTTCACATTCTCGGTCGAGCTATTTCAATATTCGTCGGCTCATTTAACCTTTCTGGCAACTCAAACCCTAGAGCCTTTTCATTATGAGATTTAACTATTATACCAGATGTTTCCACCATTTTACTCGCAAGTACCAAGGGATGTGAGTATTTAGGATCACCAAAATCTAATGCGAGATTTTTAGTGAGTACATTTTGTATCATACCACTACAATTGTAATTTTCATTTGGTTTGCCTTCTTCACTATTCGCTTGATTGTATAATGTATACTTTAATTCTTTATTATCCACCTTTTTTCTAATGTCTTGGATTGAATCATAAATGTTATTAGCCTGTTCTTTTGAGATAGGTAATTGATATATACCTTCCGGCTGCCGAGGTGGTCCCGAATTATTTCTTCTCTCTGCATTACAATCAGTAGCAAAGTCATTTAGTATCGAATTTCTTGGCACTGTATCACCCGTATAATGACCAAATGGCCAAAAACTTAAATATTCATGCCCTTTTTCCGAGAATACCTCTAGGCTTGCATGGCCAATTTTACCCCCCCCAAACATTTACTTTAATGTAATTGTCTGATGAATCGGCTTTTTCATCGTTTCGGGATGCAGCCATAATGTAGGCTCGCTTATCAGAAACATAAGCTAATTATAGCGCAAAA
>CAJCIZ010000102.1 GCA_903970525.1 Myxococcales bacterium
GAAAGACTCAAAAACATGGCCCGTCAGACAGGTTCTTCCCGAATAGCCAACATAAGTTGGGAAAATTAATTTGATACCATGATGCTTACTATAAGTTGACGCAAAAACTGAAATAAAATCATCTATGCCTTCGACAACAATCGTCGCAATCTTAAACTCATTCATTTCATGTATAAAAAGTCTCAGTAATTCTTGCGCGACATATAATCGGTTCTTTTTCGCAAATCTCAGTAAATGTCTATCGGTATGAATCAACGATGAGACATTAACATCATAGGTTTTTTCAATCCCTTCTAGAAAAGCATAATCGATTGCGCCATTTTTATTGATGACATCTGATATATAGCTGATATGAGAATAAATTTTGTTTTTTAATACGGGTGATTTGGCATAAGCCATCCCATAAAATAAGCTGTTAGGCTTATTCTTTTTTATAATTAACGAAAGATCGGTAAAACAATGATCTTTTACGCTAAATAAATAATAAATATTATTCATGTCATCAATCCGTTTAATAATCCTAATCTCACCGCATCTACGTATTGGCCATCACACAGGAAATGTTTTTTACTGATGCCTTCAACCATAAATCCTGCTTTTTCAAAAGCTTTCAAAGAACCTACATTAGATTGGTAACATCCTGCAGTCAATTTATTTAATTTTAACTCTTCAAAAGCATGGCGAGAGATTATTTTAATCGCCTCACTCGCATAGCCTTTTCCCCAACAATCTTTTTCGCCTATCATTAAGCCAATTTCAGCAAAGTTATGCACATAGTTAATAGGACCTAATTTAATATTGCCAATATGACGCTCTGTTCCTTTGATGAGAATCGCTAAGAACAGGTTATTCTTATCCTGTTCCAGAGATTTAACATAATTTTTAATATCTTCTAGCGAATACTGCTGAAATCTGCTTTCTAAAAATTTTACGACTTCAGCGTCATTCATCCATTTATGGTAATTCTCGTTGACGTCAGAGACATGTACTTTGCGTAACACCAGACGTTCACCAGTCAATAAGGACTCTGACATGTCTTACTCCCTTAACTTTGCAACCGAATTTGGATATTGGCATTCTTAATATGCGCACGAGTCTGCATGGGGTTTTGATCTTTAAAACAAAAAAATGTGCCCGCAGCAACCGCTGCTGCATTAGCTTGTTGAAACCCATCAATAAAATGAGAGGATAATCCACATCCTCCAGAAAGAATCACGGGGATTGAAACATTTTCAGCAATCGTACGCGCCAACTCAACATCTAACCCTGAACTCGTTCCATCTCTATCAATAGAGGTCAATAAAATTTCACCCGCACCACGACGTTCTGCTTCTATCGCCCAAGCCAGTGGAGTCCAATCAGTTTTAACTTTTCCACCGTTAATCCAGACTGAACTCTCACCTTCGTCATTCGTTCGATAATCAATACTGACGACAACACATTGTGCGCCATAAATATCTGACACTTGCCTGATGAACTCAGGATCTTCGACTGCAGCAGTATTGATGCTAATTTTATCTGCGCCATTACTGAGTAAAACTCGAAAATCTTCTACTGTTTTGATGCCACCACCAACTGTTATTGGCATAAAAATCTCTTCTGCTGCTTTTCGTAACATTGCAACAAATTCTTCACGCAGTCCATCACTCGCATCTAAGTCTAACAGAATTAATTCATCTGCCATTTGAGCTTGATAAATTTTTGCTTGTGAAACAGGATCACCGACTTCAATAGTGTCGCTATACTGGTGAGTCGTGACTAAAACTAATCGTGAAACTCTGCCAAATACTTTAGATTTTATTAATAACTTTGGGATCAAGCGTCGTTTCAACATGTATGGCTAATCCAATTTGATAAAATTCTCTATCACTTTAAGACCAATATCTTGGCTTTTTTCTGGGTGAAATTGTACCGCAAAAATATTATCTTTTTTGACTGCTACTGTAATATCTTCCCCATAATTGCAAGTTGCTAAAACGTCATCTTGCATTGCGCACTTCATATGATAAGAATGAACAAAATAAAAATCTGCTACACTCGTAGATACGCCAGAAAACAATCGACTGTCTTTTGTATAAGTCACTTTATTCCATCCAACATGCGGAACACGTAACGCTTTTTCTGATGGCGCCAGCTTAACAACTTCAGCATCAAACCAACCTAAGCCCGTATGATTTCCACCTTCATGGCTCGTGCGAGCCATGACTTGCATGCCCAAACAAATGCCTAAAATAACTTTACCTTTTTGTATGACTGACTCATTGAGCGCTTCTACAAAGCCTTTTTCATGTAAGGTTCGAATACATTGCGAAAATGCACCGACACCCGGCAGAATAATATGATCAACCGCATTAAGATCTTCAGGATTTTGACAGATTTTGGCATGGGCTCCGACAGCATTCACTGCATGGTACACAGATAATAAATTACCCATTCCGTAATCAATAATACCAATGACTTTAGCTACCATGTTGAACAGCTTTCCTACGTTGCCAACGTTTTAATTGTTCTTCTGTCTCTTTCTTCGGCATAGGGTCATGTCGTTGCCATTGATCAAAGTCGTGAGTCTTTTCACCTGGCATGACTTTCTTAGGATCATGTTTATAAGGTGAAACCATATGTTCTTGTACAATTTCCATGAACTGATCTTCAGTCAACCCAAGAAAGTCTAGGAATAAATCCAAACTCGGCGGACGTTTACCTTCATAGGTTGAAATCATTTTTATGGCTTCATCTCTTTCAAGACGACTATTTCGAATATCTATCGATCCTAGGTGAGTCGGTCGAGTATAACCGCGCTTAATATATTTTATGTAGTCTCTCACCCCTTGCATATAACACTCGATTTTTTCATAGTTAAATTCAGGCGGCACATTTTCAACTTGATCACCTTTCCAACCTAAATCTCTATGAATCACTGCAACATTCTTTTTCACATCCCAAGGAACATAGGATCCTAAACAGATAGATCGATATTCTATTTTACGAAGTTCACTCAACGGTGGATAAGTGTAGGGCTTAAGATCACGCGGATCTAACTCTCCTCCTAATCGAACAAACATATCATCAGAAGAAATACCCAGATTCACAAAACGATTAAAACGCTTTTCATCGACTTCTTCTATCTGATCATAAGAGTAATACGCTGTATATTCTGCTGACGGCTCACCCCAAATCACAAGTGGCACATGGTATTTAATAGCGACCCACATAGGATAAGAGAATATGCCTGTATGACAATGCCAACAGAAATCACCTTTTTCGAGCAAGCTTTGTAACATCAATTTACGCACGACATGCCAATTCGGTGTAAAAGTATGAAGGTCTACCCCTAATTTTTTTGCTGTCTGCAATGTGTTTTTTAATAAATTGGGGCGCATAAATCCATGATCAAAACAAACCACTAACGGCTTGAGACCATATTCTTTAACGAGATAATCAAGCGTCCACGTACTGTCTTTGCCACCGCTATAAGGAACAATACAATCATAATCGTATTTTCCACGGTAAGTTTCGACAATTTTATCGAGTTCTTTTTTTCTGTCTTGCCAGTTAATACTAGATTCTTTAAATACTTGTCCCGTACAGATATTACAAACACCGTCTTCATTAAAAACGATAGTTTCATGTGTTTCTGGTAAGACACATTTGGTACAGCGTCTAAGATCTTCCATTTTAAGCAACCTCAAAAATAAATAAAATGACTTATATCAAATCCCAATTAAGTGGTGTTCCTTTAGCAACATCTTGTTTTACTTTCTTCCCTATGAATTTCTCGAAATATTTAGGCGGCAAACCATATCCTGGTCTAATCGCTTTGATATTTTTTTCCGATAAAATATCATCTTTTTTCAAGTCTTCGCTGATATATAATGATCGACGAAAAACTAGCGATGACTGCTCTTCTTGAGTAGGCCCGTAACTAATGCCGCCTAGTGATCGCCATACGCGTTCTGACTCTTCGGCAAGCGCCTGCATCTCTCCGGGTTCTAGTGAAAATGCTGCGTCAACACCACCATCTGCGCGCGCAGGGATAAAATGTTTTTCAATCACAATTCCGCCTAAAGCAACACTCGCTAATGCAACACCAATTCCTAAAGTATGATCAGATAAACCAACATGGCAATTAAATAATTCGCGCATATGAGGCAATGTTAAAAGATTGGAATTATCCGGTGAGGCAGGATATGAGCTTGTGCATTTCAGTAGAATTAAGTCTTGGCAACCTGCTACTCTTGCTGTGCGAACCGCTTCATCGATTTCAGCGATTGACGCCAAACCAGTTGAGATAATCACAGGCTTACCCGTTGCTGCCACTTTGCGAATCAAGGACAAATCGATATTCTCAAATGAGGCAATTTTATAAAGTGGAACATTTAAATCTTCTAATAAATCAACCGCGGTCGCATCAAATGGCGTGCTAAATGCAATTAACCCATGTTCTTTACAGCGTTGAAAAATGGCTTCGTGCCATTCCCAGGGTGTATGTGCTGTATTGTAAAGATCATAGAGTGAATATCCATACCAGGGACTATTTTTATTTGAGATAAAAAATTCATTTGTCTTGAGATTCAGTGTCATAGTGTCAGGCGTATACGTCTGAAGCTTCAGCGCATCGACACCAGCTTTAGCTGCTGCGTCAACAATACTGAGGGCACGCTCAAGCGACTGATTATGATTCCCTGACATCTCTGCAATAATGAACGGTTTATGGCGAGAACCAATTTTTCTTCCTGCAATATCTATATCTCTCATATCAATATCCTTTTATCTCTTGATCTCATTCATCACAATGTTACTTTGTAAACTCTATGTGATTCTTCAAAACCCGCTTTTGTAAAAGCTCGCAATGAACCAATATTATCTGGGATGATTTCCGCTTTAATGCTTTTTACTTTTGTATGCTGTTTCACCCATTCTATGCCAGCCATCAAAAGTTTTGTCCCAATACCTTGACCCGATAATCCAGGCGCAAGATAAACATCAATCTTCGCTTCATCTTGTTGTGTCAGATCATAACGCACAACACCAATTGGATGTTCATTCAGCTGTCCAATCAAAATGATTTTATCTTCACACAACATTACGCTTTCAAACCACTGTTGATGTATCTCCCACGGAATGAGAGCATCATTGAAACTAAATTTCCGTACTTCAGGGGCATTACGCCACTCGTATATCATTTGCATATCATTTGTGTTAGCGCGCCGCAAGACTATATCAGACATGGCTAAATTTCTCTATTAAATTGAGTTGTTCTACAACCCTAGGACACCCATAACCGTCTACTAATTCCCTACCCGCAACGCTCATGGTACGTAGCTTCTCAGGCTTATTTAAATAGCCATCTAGGCTAGCACTGATTTGATCCATGCTAACATCTTCTGAACGACCGATGTAGTGGATGGCACCCAATGCTGAGAGCGCGGTTGTTGGCTCTTCTTGATTCAGTGCATTTGTGATAACTAGGCTGGGCAATCCTAAACAACATCTTTCCCATGTCGTTATACCACCAGCCCCAATCGCTAAATCAGCATTCGCTATAAATTCAGCCATATTATTCACTTGAAAGGCGTAATGAATATTAGAAAATTTTGCGCAAAGATCCGTAAGGGATTGTTGATGTGGATTTGAAGCACCGACTATCACATCAATTTCGACAGTCGAGTTCACTACTTGAGAACACGCTGCAATTGCTTTGGCTGTTGCATTCGTTTCATCAGACCCGCCAAAACTGATTAATATTTTTTTAACGCTTCCCTCTCTATCACGTAATGATTTGCGATGATGACTAAAATCACTTTTTAAAAGAGCATACTGTGGGCCCAGTAATTGTAAACATGTCTCTGGAACCAGATTTTTATAACGGAATTCTTTGTTAAAATAAAAATTTTGATCCAGCAATATATCGCAATGATGTTTTCTATTTGCTTGATCATCGATCACAAATAGTTTTTGTATAAATGGACGTACAGCTTGTTCCCATTGAATATCCAACCCATAATGATCTACAATCAAGCAATGAACGGTACCAATTTTCTCGAGAATTTCTATCACTTGCCCTGAATTAGCAGCGCTTTCTGCTTCGTTTGGCAAACGATAAACTTCAAATTTATTTTTTTCAAGTAATCCAATGCTATTGCCGGGTAGCTCTTGACAAATAAAAATTACTTTAATGCCCTGCAAGCGCAATGCTTCCGCCAAGTTCAAACAGCGCATCACATGTCCGGCACTCAGATGTACGGATGAATCAACCCTGATGACAACAGTATTCAACATATTTATCTAACTTTAAATAATGGACGTAATGGTTCACATCTTAAATGTTTATGTAATTCTTTTTTCGCAACAACATCACCAATAAAGGGTAGTACTTCGTTATAAACTGAAAATAACCGCTCTATATCTTTGTCATGATGCGCATAACTTAAATTATGTGTCCCATAACTTAATATGCCTCTTGCCATTACTTCTTGCATCCAGAGTGTTTTGATATCTTCTTGTTTATAGGGTTCGACACCTTTCATGATGAGAAAACTCCAGACAGGGTGTCCTGTGACTTCAAATAAATGATTAAGTTTATGTTCATGAATAATTTTTTTGACGCCATCAATCAGCTTTTCGCCTAATGAAGTCATATGCGCTATCACCGGCTCATTTTGTAATTTGTGAAGAGTGGCTAAACCTGCAGCCAGAGACAACGTCTCACCACCGAAGGTAAACGAAAAGAATATTTCTTCAATCAGAGCCATAATATCTTTTCGTCCCACTAACGCAGACAAGGGATATCCATTGGCGATACCTTTTCCAAATGTTGCCAAATCAGGTGTAACACCAAACAACCCTTGCGCGCCACCATTGGAAAATCTAAAGCCCGTTATCACTTCATCAAAAATTAATAATGCCTTATTCTTATGCGCTAAATCACGCACGCCTTCCAAAAATCCGGGCGCGGGATACGTGGTATTCATAGGCTCCATGATGACGGCAGCAATTTGATCTGGCCACTGATCAAATAGGTTTTGTAAACTTTGCAAATCATTGTAAACAAACGGATGCGTCAACGCTTGCGTTGACTTAGGCACCCCTAAATTTCTTGAAGTCGAACCGATATACCAATCTTGCCATCCGTGGTATCCACAAACCGCCACATGTTCTCTTCCCGTAAATGCGCGCGCTAATCGAATAGCACCTGCTGTCACATCGGAACCATTTTTACCAAAGCGCACCATCTCAGCGCAAGGAACCATCGCAATAATTTTTTCAGCAACCAACGTTTCAATGTGATGAGATAATGAAAAACTGACACCGGACTGTAATTGCTTTAAAACAGCTTGATTAACATCTGCATCGTTATAACCGAGATTGAGGGCTGCTTGGCTATTGATAAAATCAATATACTCATTTCCATCGACATCCCACACATGGCTGCCTTGTCCACGATCAAGAAAATGGGGAGAAACACCCAATGGAAATTGGGTAATACTCTTACTAAACGTTTGCGCACCAAGCGGAATAATGCGTAGCGCATTTTCAAGGAGTTCCTGAGACTTTTGATAACGCTTATCATGTTGACTCATTCTGCTTCTCCTTCAAAAATTGTTGATCAGCTAATAACGACTTTTGTAGTCCCTCGTTACGTTGAAACTCTGTATTGAAGGTTTCTAAATCGGGATGTTGCTTCAGAAAATTGAGTATATCACTCATGCCAAATTTAACATTTTTTTCATATAGCGCCTCATAGATTTTCGACACTAAATCAAAATCAGTTTGGGTATCTACGGTCCAGCGTAGATGAGATAAATTCACCTTACTCACCACAGCGCAAAGCTTAAATTCATCGGGTTGAGAATAAATATAAGGTGTGACATGTTCACGGTGTGATGGTAACAGCGCTTTACGCCACGCCTTCTCTAGACAAGAAGAACGTATCACTTCCACATCTAACCCATCTGGATAGGTTGGCTCTAGGGTATTACTCGTATAATCATAATTTCCAGCAAGATGCTGCATGATCACGACATCAATAATAGTAGGATCACTTAACGGACAATCCCCTGTTAAGCGAACAATGTGATCTGCGGGATATAATTTGGCTGCTTGATAATACCTATCTAACACATCATTTAAATCCCCTCTAAAACAAGTGATAGCAAGCGATTGGCACAGCTTTGCAATAGGATCATCACTTTTATCCATCGAAGTTGCCACAATGACTTTATCTATTTTTTGCGAGCGCTGCACACGTTCTAGCTGTCTCATCAACATCGGTTGGCCTAGAATAGGTTTTAATACCTTTTCTGGTAGTCGCGTTGATGACATTCTTGCCTGCAAAATAGCTAAAATCATTCTTTATAATTTCCATTTTGAGGGATTAATATAATTTTCATCGAATAATTGAAGTTCTTCAAATAACTCTGCATCGAAAGTCTTTCTGGGTGTTAATAACTCTGTGAGTTGGATCAGATTGTTAACGCCACAGATGACAATATCCACGTCTTTTAACCCTGATATAAATCCTAATGCGGCATCCAACGGTGTTAACTGTCGTGATGCTAAGAATGCATGATATTTCATAAGGTGAGGAATAATCGGTTGAAAATAAGCGGGCATTTCTTCAATTTTCATTAACATCAACCCCTGCAAGAAGAGTGATCTAACGTGAATTTCAATATTTAAATCTTTTAATTTTTTTAGTGTCCCGTTACGTAAAAAGCGCTGATCAAATAGGTTTAAGGGTAGCTGGACTAAATCAATGGAATATTGATCTAGCACCCTATCAATTTCTTCTTCGTTATACACTGAAATACCTATTTTATTAATAGTTCCTTCGTGCTTTAACTTAGCGATTTCATCATATAAATGATCACTCCCCGAAGACAATAAATCATGAGTATGATGAAACAATAATCCATACACGTTCTTTTGCTGCAATTTTTCTAATGACTGATGAAATGTATTCACGACTTCTTTTACATCAGATCGGCTGATTTGTTTTTTTTCTATTTTACTGGTTTTTGTCACCACTCTAAATTCATGTTGACTGGTTGCTAATACATTTCCTATGACTGCCTCGCTTCTACCATAAAGAGGCGCTGTATCTAATACTTTGATTCCTCTCTTCGCAGCAAGATTTAAAATAGTTTGAACATTCTCTTCATTGGTCTGGCCTGTTTTATTGGAAATGCCATAATCCATACCAAATTGAACAGTTCCTAATCCTAAATTCACTGTAAACTCGCTCGTAGCTTTTCTATTACATACATTTGTTGATCGTCAGATAAATCAAAATAAAGCGGCAAACTAATGGCGCCTTGATAATATTTTTCTGCTTGTGGGAAATCACCTACTTTAAAACCTAATTGTTGGTAATAAGGCTGTGTATGCACCGGAATATAATGTACGTTGACATTAATTCCTGCTGCGCGTAGCGCCTTAAACACGACTTGACGCTTGCTGGAATCTTTTATTTGAATCACATAAAGATGCCAAGCTGACAGACCATCTTGATGTTGCCACGGCAACATCAAGGGTAGAGATTGCAGCTCAGTATTATATTTTTTGACTATCTCGCGACGTCTCGAGATGAATGATTCAATTTGATGGAGCTGGCTACACCCTAATGCGGCTTGAATATCCGTCATGCGATAATTGTAGCCTAAATCGATTTGCTGATAATACCAATCACCCTCACTATGACCCGTCATTTGTGCTGGATCACGCGTAATGCCATGACTCCGCAGTAACTTTAATTTCTGGTGGAGAGTCGGATGATTCGTTAAAACCATGCCACCTTCACCCGTCGTAATAATTTTAACCGGATGAAAACTAAAAATTGTCATATCAGAATAAACAGAGCTGCCAATTTTGGCGTCTAAGTAACTAGCCCCTATGGCATGAGAGGCATCTTCAATGATAAGAAAATGATATTGTTCTGCTAAAGCTTTGATTGCTCGCATATCACAAGGCTGTCCCGCGAAATGCACAACTACAACAACTTTCGGCAACTGATTATTTTGTTTTGCTTGCTCTAATTTTTGAGCCAACGCAATAGGACAGAGATTATACGTTCGCGGATCAATATCAACAAAATCTACTGTTGCGCCACAATATAATGCGCAATTAGCAGAAGCGACAAAAGTATTAGGCGAAGTCCAGAGAATATCACCCGCACCCAACTCTATAGCACGACAAGCTAAATGCAGTGCAGAGGTTGCATTACAAATTGCAACAGCATACTTTGCGCCACAATATTCTTTAACGGCGTTCTCAAAGTTTTCAATAGCGGGTCCTTGTGTCAACCAATCTGAGCGTAAGATTTCCTGTACAGACAGGATATCTTGCTCAGAAATAGTTTGACGACCGTAAGGAATCATACTGTAACCTTATAGGAACTGATCAATTCGTCCATTTCTAAAAAATGTGGGTTTTTACCGGAGTGATATTCAAATTCTTGATCAACTGGCAGGCCACGCTCACCTAATTTATTTAAGCTATAGTCTGCAGGCGTGGAAAATTTAATGCTAGGCTGAATGGTGTAATGATCATCGAACTCAAGCACAAATCGCGCATCATCCACTGTGCATAAAACTTCATGCAGCTTTTCACCGGGTCTGATACCAATCTTCTTTAATTTCAAATTTGGCGCGATAGACTTGGCCAAATCAACAATATTAACAGAAGGAATTTTTGGCACAAAAATTTCGCCACCATGCATGCGTTTAAACGATTTCAATACGAGCTCTACACCTTCTTGCAACGTAATCCAAAAACGTGTCATACGCTCATCTGTAATAGGTAATTCTTGCGCGCCTTCTTTAATTAATTTTTTGAAATGAGGCAAAACAGATCCTCTAGATCCCACGACATTCCCGTATCTGACGACTGAGAAAATCGTTCTATGTCCACCGGCAATATTATTGGCTGCAATAAAAAGTTTATCTGAAGCAAGTTTCGTCGCGCCATAGAGATTAATAGGATTCACAGCTTTATCTGTTGATAACGCAATGACTTTTTCTACTTCATTTGCTAAGGCGGCTTGTATGACGTTTTGCGCACCATGAATATTCGTTTTAATACATTCCATCGGATTATATTCCGCGGCAGGCACTTGTTTCAGAGCAGCAGCATGAATCACGTAATCAATTCCTCGCATCGCTTGCGTCAAACGCTTCTCATCGCGTACATCACCTAAAAAGTATCGCATACAAGGATCATGGTAAATTTGCTCCATTTCAAATTGCTTTAATTCATCGCGCGAAAAAACAACCAGTTTTTTAGGCTTAAAATTTTCTAAGATCACTTTCACAAAATGATGGCCAAAAGATCCTGTACCACCCGTAATTAAAATCGATTTATTGTTAAACACTAAATTTCTCCTTTCAATATTCCTAATAATTTACTAAAGCAACCCTATACCATTCCATCATTTCTTTTAGTCCGCTCTGGAGTGAATAAGCAGGATGATATCCCAATAATTTTTTAGCTTTATCCACATCAGCTAATGAGTGTCTTATATCACCAGATCGAAAATTTTTATAAAGTAACTCTTGTTGCGTGCTTAAATTTAAGTTTTCTACTAACAAACTATATAATGTTTTTAATGTGTTCTGCTGTCCCACCGCAATGTTATAAACTGTATTCACAGCCGCTTTATTTTGTGTCATAGCCGCTAACAAATTGCCTTGCACAGCATTTTCTACATAACAAAAATCACGCGAGGTCTCACCATCGCCATTAATATTCACCGGCTCATTTTTCAAAAGAGCAGAAATCCATAAGGGTATCACTGCAGCATAAGGCCCGGCTGGGTTTTGTCTTGGACCAAATACATTAAAATATCGCAAACCAATTGTTTCAATCCCATAACAAGTTGAAAATGCTTTGGCATATAATTCGTTGGTGTATTTTGATACCGCATAAGGTGACAGAGGATTGCCAATTTTATCCTCTTGTTTTGGCAAGTCAGGATGATCACCATAGACCGAGCTAGAAGAAGCATAAACAAAGCGCTTCACACCCGCGTCTTTTGCTACCATTAAACTATTCAGAAATCCTGTGACATTTGTTGCATGCGTAATCTCAGGCGTCTTAATTGAGCGTGGCACACTGCCTAATGCCGCTTGATGTAAGACAAGATCTACGCCTTTCATGGCTTTTGCACAATCAGAGAGAACGCAGATATCACCTTGATAAAACAAAAAGTTGTCTCGTTGCTCTGGCGTTACTTTTTCTAAAACTTCTTCGAGATTTTTCTTAAATCCCGTCGCAAAATTATCAAGCCCCACCACTTTTTGATTAAGCTTTAATAATGTTTCTAATAAATTGGAACCAATGAAACCCGCGACGCCAGTGATCAACCAGGTATGCTGATGCTGTAATAATTCGTGCCGCAATTTTTCATAATGTGAATTTGACATATGGCTTAACCTATAAGCGCCAGACATGAATGCCGCTTTTAGCGAGATCATGCTGAGAGAAAATACTTTTCACATCAATTATTAACTTAGGATCTGCTAATTTATCGCCAAATTCATCGTGATGTCTTTGGGTAAATTCGTCATGTGCAACCGCTAAGATAAATGCATCCAAATTTTTTAAATCAGCCCATTCAGTCAGCTGAATATTATACTCATGCAAAACATGATCAGCATTCGCAATCGGATCGTGCACCATCACAGCGACATGATAGCTTTGTAACTCATGTACAATATCAATCACACGACTGTTGCGAATATCGGGACAATTCTCTTTAAATGTTAAACCCAGAATCCCAACCCTAGCATTTTTCACTTTTTTGCCGAGACGACTAATTTGTTTGATCGTTTTTGTCGCGACATATCTACCCATGTTGTCATTGATACGGCGACCTGCCAAAATAATTTCAGGATGCACACCGCATTCAACGGCTTTATGTGTCATATAATAGGGATCAACACCAATGCAATGACCACCGACTAACCCTGGCTTAAATTTTAAAAAATTCCACTTGGTTCCCGCTGCATCTAATACTTCTTCTGTATCGATCCCCAGTTTATCAAAAATCAAGGCAAGCTCATTGATTAACGCAATATTGATATCGCGTTGTATATTTTCAATAACTTTAGCCGCTTCTGCGACTTTAATACTCGATACGGTGTGCACACCTGCTGTTACCACGCTTGCATAAACATGCGCGACAACGGCAAGTGATTCAGGTGTTTGAGCAGACACAATTTTTTGAATCGTATCAAACGTATGTTCTTTATCACCTGGATTGATGCGTTCCGGAGAATAGCCCACAAAAAAATCTTTCCCACTTTTCAATCCTGATTTTTCTTCCAGGACAGGAATACAACGCTCTTCTGTTGCGCCGGGATAAACAGTTGATTCATAAACAACAATATCGCCTGGTTTTAATTGTGCACCCACTAAAGATGACGCACTAATCAGATGTGAAAAATCCGGCTGCTTCGCTTGATTGATGGGTGAAGGTACAGCAATGATATGAAAATCAGCTTGTTTTAAATCTGCTGACTCTGTCGTGAAATGCAATTTTGCGTTTTTTAATGTAGCGGCATCAACTTCGCCGGTGACATCATGCCCTTTTTTTAACGCATGAATCCTGTGCGGATTGATATCAAAACCAACAACTAATTGTTTCTGTCCAAACGCAACAGCAACCGGCAGTCCTATGTAACCTAATCCTATGACTGAAATTTTTCGGTCTAGGCTTAACTGAGTCGCTGCGCACTGACTGTCCATTTGTTCACAAATCCAATAAAATACCAAAGCGAATATATTAATACATCAACTATGTTAGGTCGACTACTTTCATGGATATCTTTCTAGAAGCATGTGTTTCATTTTAACGCTAAATTTTTGTTCAAAACATATCAACCTTCAGAATGAGAGTAACGTGACAAGTTTGATATTAGTGGATACTATAAGCGCGGCAACGTTCATATAGCACAGTCATAGTACTATACGTATGTCCATGCAACTTTGCTAAAAAATGCACCAGTTTAGGTATGACGGTTAATTATGCAAAAAGTTTTAATAGTGTGTACTGGAAATATCTGCAGAAGCCCAATGGCGGAAGCATTATTACGTCATCAATTTCAAGAAACTCCAGCAAAAATTCAAGTCAGTTCTGCAGGCACTGCTGCTCTGGTGGGTCATTCCGCCGATGCGCAGGCAAAACAGATCTTACAGGACAAGAGAGGCATTGATATCAGCAATCACCGCGCGCGCCAAATCACCCTGGACCTTTTATTGAAACATGACCTTATTCTAGTTATGGAAACCTACCATCAAAAAAAAATCGAGTGTGATTTCCCAAGCATGTGTGGTAGAGTGCACCGCTTAGGAAAATGGAGCGGGTATGATATTCCAGACCCTTACAAACGTCCTCAACAAGCATTTGAACAAGCTCTAAATTTAATTGAACAATCTATCCAAGATTGGTGTGCACAGTTATGGAAATAAATGGATTACCCCAAGACAACAATGTCGATTTTCGACATTTGCTCAATAGCTTTTGGGAATATAGACGGTTAATACTAACCGTGTGTTTGATAACTTTATTAGCATCATTTCTATTTACCTTTTCCAAAGCACCACTCTATGATGCAAACATTTTGCTTCAAATCGAATCAAAATCTCACATGGGTGCAAGCATAGGTGGGATATCCCAACTCATGGGTGCCGGTGGAGAAGCTAACCCGACCGCGACACAAAAAGAATTGATACGCTCTCGCGTTATTTTAGAACCTGTTGTCAAACAACTCGGTTTAGACACGACGATTACTGTCCATCATGTACCCGTCTTTGGAAAACTTTTTTCTCATGCAAATAAAAGCGTGATAAAACTCTCTCATTTTAGTGCACTCACTTCTTATGATAATAAACCGCTTCAGCTTCTTATGACTGACGCAACGCATTACAATTTATTAGATCAGAATGATCATTTACTATTGCAAGGCGAATTGGACAAACTGGTGACGAGCAACGACCACCGATTCACTCTCCAAGTTACGGGAGAACACATCATACCCGGCACAACGTATGATATTGTTAAACATCCTGACACTAACATTGTTAATGGGTTGAGACCTCAGCTCATCATCGAAGAACTTGGCACAGATGGAACACCCACTGGACTGCTGCAAGTGAGCATGCAAGGCACAGATCCCGTTCTCATATCAAACATTCTCAATACGATTGCAAGCACAACCACCAAAATTAACTCAGTCACAAAATCGCAAGAGCTCTCAAAAACAATCGAATTTTTGACGCATCAGATACCTCTCGCAAGAAACTCTTTAGGTGACGCTGAAAACACTTTAAATCAGTATCGAGCTAAAAGTGGCAAAATAGATATCAGATTTGAAACGCAGCAACTCTTATTGCAGTTTTCTTCACTGCAAAAACAAATTTTACAAATGAATTTAGCCAAGGTAAATTCGCTAGAAACACTGACACCCCAACATCCTTATATTATCCAGCTCACTGAGAAAATAAAACAGCTGCAAAGTGAAAAAGACAAACTGGAAAACGAGCTAAGATTACTCCCTGCATCAGATCAAGTTGCTATTAACTTAATGCGTGATGTAAAAGTTAAGAATGAAATTTATTTAATCTTGCTGAGCAAAATACAAGAGCTACAAGTTGAAAAAGCGGGCGCCGCTAGTGATGTGCATGTTTTAGCGACTGCAACGCCGCCTGATGTGCCTCTTCCTAAACATTCTGGAATCATCATGGCTGCAAGCTTCTTGCTCGGACTATTTCTGTCTTGCATTTTTGTTATCGCTAAAAAAGCCTTATTTCATCGTGTTAACGACCCACGCTGGATTGAACAACATCTGCAAATTACTAATTTGGCAGTCATTCCGTATAGCAAACCTCAAGTCACTCACATGGAACGCTATAAGCAGCACGGCGATAAATTACCGGTACTAGCTGCCAATAAACCTAACGACCTTTCCATTGAAGCCTTACGTAGCTTGCGTACGAGTTTACAACTGATGTTGTGCGAAACAACAAATAAAATTGTTACAATTTTAGGCGTCAGTCCAGGAATCGGTAAATCGTTTATTTCAATAAACCTCGCGTATTTACTAGCAGACATTGGCAAGAAAGTATTATTAATTGATGGCGATATTCGCAAAGGATGCCTCAATAAATATTTAAATATAAAGCGTACGCCAGGCTTAAGTGAAGTTCTGACAGGTAATACAACACCAGACCAAGCCATCCATACAATATTCCCCAATCTTAGTTTTATCAGCTGTGGGAATTATCCTCAGAGTCCTTCGGAATTATTAGTCAGCCAGCAGTTTAAAAACCTGCTAAACACATTTTCATCTCAATTTGATATTGTACTCATCGATACAGCTCCGGTATTAGCTGTGACTGATAGCACGCTTATTGCTTCGCATGCCGGCACCAATTTCTTGGTGGTGGGATCCGATATGCACACGGTTGATGAGATCACAACGGCTGTCAAACGCACTGCGAATGCAGGCATCAAACTTAATGGTACAATCTTTAATAATCTGAAGAAAACGACAGTCACTCACGGTAATTATCATTACCATTATCAAGAAGAAACAGCTTAATCTATTGTCCCGTGAGGCGTCATTCTGAGCAAGAGCCCTGGATGACTTCGCTCTCGCTCGCAATCTGATGGATCCCCACAAATGTCTCAATAACGTGTGAATCAAACTGAATCTGTCATGCCAGCGTGCTTTTAGCTGGCACCCAGTCGTTGGTGTGCTCGGGGATTGCTTGTTTAACGGAAAGATGGATGCCAGCGAAAAACATGCTGGCATGACAATATCGGAATACGCTTCTCACATATCACTATCTTTAGTGAGTCGTTGACACACTATAAGCTAGCAATGCAGTTTGCAATGATGGGAACACTTGGTCAATCACACGGTTCCAACGCGTGACATTGGCTGTTGATATGAAGACAACATCTTGTGAAAGTAATTTAAAATTCTCTGCCAGTAACAATTCATCTGGAGAGTTAGCATCCAGCCAATATACAGTGGGCCTTGCATAATCACCCCGAATAACAAAAATATGGCTAGGATCAGCTGATTTTGGATCTAAACCACCTGACAGATTTATCGCATCCATAATAGAGATAGGTGAATCTGTAATAGGTTGGATACCAGGCTTTAAGACTTCTCCCAGTACATACACTTTTTTGCTACGAAACCCTGTGACACGGATATCCATTTGTGGATTACGTATGTATTTTTTGAGTAGGCTCGTCAACTCCACGCGCACATAATCAGGTGTGCTCCCTGCCACATGAATTTTTCCTATCATAGGGAAAAAGATGTAGCCATCTGGGTCCACTAAATAACCAGTTGCTGACATGGTTGGATTTAATGCTGAGTTAAGCCCTTGCTCTGACGATTGCGCACCTTTTGGGCCACTCAATTCTGGATGTCCCCAAACATAAATATTTAAGACATCATGCAAGCCAATATGATAATAATTCGCATCATCTCGGTAGTCTTCTCTTTCTTGAATCATACGACTGATAAGGGCAGCAGTAATGGGGACGAACTTGGGTTGCACGTGATTAAATTCGGTAGAAGCCGGTGTATTCATCGACATCCCAGGCGCTAAAGCACAGCCATTCAAACTAATGAGAAAAAGTATAAGAATAACTTGTCTTAGCATGTTAGCTCCGTAACTTTGCTTGCTATGGGTCAATTTCCTAGGAGGTGCACTTTACCACAAACATTTGGAAACATGCATGCGATTTTTTTGTGCTGATTTTATTCCATAATTGGCTTTAATTCAGCGTCAATACTTCTCTTGAAGCAATGGGATATCTCGTGAAATACCTAAGTTGTCCTGTGCTCCCTATAATCAACTTGGAACATTGTGCGCTCTACTAGCGCAGAAATTTACCCCCCTTTACAGGAACTTGTGACAAAATATTATTATTATCAACACACATAAACGCAAATCTCTTTATTATCTCTCTTATTTTTTGTTAGTATTATTCACTAAGTAGCTGCTTACTTTAGAAAGGATGCTTGCATTGAAATATGGAAAAATAATCAGCCTATTTGTCGGAATGTGTCTAGCTCACCATGCTATCGCTATGACACCCAGCACAGATACAAACAACACAAAAATTGCACTGCAACAACAATCCGGATTTTTTCGTCTCTCTTATGACAACATCTCTATGCCCAAGCACATGCAAGATTTGGGATTCCTTGGCATCAATTATTTCGCAGATATCACACCTTGGATTTATGGTGGCGTAGGCGCTTATGGTGCTGTTAACGGTAATCAAGGTGGGTTATTTGTATTGGGTTTAGATGGCGGCATACATCATAAATTGACTCAACACTGGTGGGGTGATGCCGGTCTATTTGTGGGCGGTGGTGGCGGCAAGGCTTCTTTAGTCGGCGGTGGTTTGATGGTCAAGCCCTATGTTGGAATTGCATACGATTTTAATTGGGCGCGGGTAGGATTGCATTATAGTTATATCAGTTTCACTGATGGACAAATTCATAGCTCGCAAATTGGTTTAGATGTTGATATTCCAACTAACTTTTATTACATCACATCACAAGATGTTGGGAATTCCTTACTAAACATAGACGACATTTTCATAAACAATAATAAATATTTAACTTATCAACGGAATGATTTTGGTGTTTTGTTACAAGCTTACAAACCACAATCTAATGTGCGTGATCTCAACGGAAATATTCAAAGCACAACCATAGGGTTGGTAGGCGCTGAGTTTGACCATTATTTTACACCACATGGTTTTGCATTCATTAAAGCGAGTGGCGCATTTCGTGGCATTCCCAATGGTTACATGGATGTGTTAGGTGGTGTGGGTTATCATCTGATATTGAATTCTTATGGACTCGCTCTCGTCCCACAATTTGGTTTAGGTGCCGGTGGTGGGAGTACCGTTGATACGGGAGGTGGCGTATTAATTCAACCACAACTGGGTCTTGAATTACCGTTAACAAAACAAGTGGCGGCTCGCATCAGTGGTGGCTACTTATGGGCACCCGAAGGAAAATTTAAAGCCTACACGGGTACCGCTGAAGTGCTGTATCACTTAGATCTCGCAACAGAAAGCGATCATCCAACTGACTTAGTCTCAGCACTTTATAGAACGCAAAGTTGGCGCATCGGTGTCTTCAATCAAACCTATTTACGTCCACAACGCACTGTGAGCTCAAGTCGATCGCCTGATAATTTGATTGTCATACAACTAGATCAAATGCTCACACCAAATTACTTTTTAATTTATCAAGCAGCGAGTGCGTACACTGGTTTACATGCAGGCGGTCTTGCGACGGGCATGGTTGGATTAGGTGCGCAAACCCATAAAATATTTCATCATCGCTTGCAACCGTTTATTGAATTACTCGTAGGTGCGGCGGGTGGCGGCG
>CAJCIZ010000103.1 GCA_903970525.1 Myxococcales bacterium
TCAAAGGCTCACACAAACGCCGCATTGCCATGGGCTCCGGCACAGACATCCAAGCCGTGAACCGCCTCTTAAAACAATTTACCCAAATGCAAAAAATGATGAAAAAGTTCGCAAATAAAGGCGGAATGCTAAAACTCATGCGCGGCATGCAAGGCAAATTCCCACAAGGCGGCTTTCCCCCTCTAGGCTAATCAACCGCTCTTCGCTCTTCACCTCTCCCCTTGCGGGCGAGGGGTGCTTTTATACAAAATAGGGGGTGGCAGGGGATTGTTCCTTCCGCGCGGAGCTTGCGAGCACGGAAAAATTTTCCCCTGACGGGACCCCAGTCATTAAATAGCCCAAGTATCCCTCCATGGTACTGATTCTTGCAGAACTATTTGCAACAACCCAAAAGTAACGTATAATCCCTGTCCTTTGTTTCAGCAGATTTATATATTAATTAGTATGGGAAATTAAACAGAATGGTAGTTATCCGATTATCTCGTGGCGGCGCTAAAAAACGCCCCTTTTACAATATCGTAGTCAGCGACAAACGTAATGCTCGCGACGGCCGTTACATTGAGCGTATCGGGTACTTTAACCCAATCGCAGCCGGCAAAGAAGTTCGTTTGCACCTAGATCAAGAACGCGTTAACTACTGGGTCTCACAAGGCGCGCAGCCTTCAGATCGCGTACTAACCTTGATTAAGACGCATAAAGAAACAGCGACAGCAACAGGCACAGAGCAGCAATAGTCTGCTTTGAACGATGCCCATGAGCGCTGATCCTGAATACGTCATTGTAGGAAAACTCGGTGCAGCCTATGGCGTCAAAGGCTGGATTAAAGTGATCTCATTCACCGAGCCGCTGACCAATATCTTCGAGTATCTCCCGTGGCAGTTAGGAGAAAAAGATCATTGGAAGCCCATCAAAGTAGAAGACGGTCGCGAACACGGCAAAGGTCTTGTGGTTAAATTAGCGGGTACTAATACCCCCGAAGCCGCAAAATTATTGACAGGCAAATCCATCGCCGTCACCCGGTCGCAGCTACCGGTGTTAAAAAAAGGCGAATATTTATGGTCCGATTTAGAGGGCCTGACCGTTATTAATGATGACGGCACAGAATTAGGCAAAGTCATTTATCTGATTGAAACAGGTTCAAACGATGTTTTAGTCGTAAAAGGAGAAAGGGAACATGCAATCCCCTACCTCCCCGATAATGTGATTACGAGCATAGACTTGGAAAAACGCGTCATGCACGTTAAATGGGAAGTGATTTAAGTGTGGTTTGGTGTAGTCACGCTATTTCCAGAGATGTTCAAAGCACTTGAGTGCGGCATCACCGGACGCGCGTTAAAAGATAAACTACTAACACTGGAAACGTGGAATCCTCGAGATTTCACCCATAACAAACACCATACAGTAGATGATCGCCCTTATGGAGGCGGACCCGGCATGGTGATGATGGCGCAACCTTTGCAGGACGCCATTCAAGCTGCGAAGCAAGCAGCCCCGGCGAAACCGGTTGTAATACATCTTTCGCCGCAAGGAAGACATTTTCACCAAGATGCGGCGGTAGAGTGGTTAGCGAAAAAGAATGTGATATTAGTCGCTGGACGGTATGAAGGCATAGATGAACGCCTCATTACATCCGAGATAGATGAAGAATGGTCTGTAGGCGATTATGTGTTATCGGGCGGTGAATTGGCTGCCATGACGATGATAGATGTGGTGACACGTCTCATCCCTGGCGCGTTAGGACACGAGGATTCAGCAGCCCAAGATTCAGTGACAACAGGGCTTTTGAAATATCCGCAGTATACGCGGCCTGAGAATTTTAAAGGTTTAGGGGTACCTGATGTATTAACCAGTGGTGATCATCAGGCAATAGAGCGCTGGCGTTTAAAACAGTCACTAGGTAAAACTTGGCTGAGACGTCCAGATCTTTTAACAAAGAAAACATTGGATAAATTACAACTAGCGCTGCTAATGGAATTTATTCAAGACATGAAAAAAACGTAATTATTGACTGAGGAAGCAAAGCCATGACTAACATTATTCAAATGCTTGATAACGAACAAATGCAAGCATCCAAAGCACTCCCTGATTTCGCACCAGGCGACACCGTCGTCGTGCAAGTAAAAGTGAAAGAAGGCGAACGCGTGCGTGTACAGTCCTATGAAGGCATTGTCATTGCTAAGCGCAACCGCGGAATTAATTCTGCATTCACCGTACGTAAAATTTCTCATGGTGTAGGCGTTGAACGTGTATTCCAAACGTATAGCACAATCATTGACAGCGTTGAAGTAAAGCGCCGTGGTGATGTCCGTCGTGCAAAACTGTATTACATGCGTGATTTAAGTGGTAGAGCAGCACGTATTAAAGAAAAATTAAGCGTCAGCACTAAAACGAATGATGCGCCTGCAAGCAAAAAATCCAAATCAGCAAAAGCTGCGACTGAATAATTGTTTTGAATCCTTTGTGGGAGTGGTTAATACAACACAGTATTAACCACCCCTAAAGGTGCTTTTGATTTAGCTCGCGATATTGCGGGACTTCACATCAACAATCAATTTCCGATAAACCACACCATAATTGATTAACGCAAATGGAAGAGTCCAAATCAATCCCAAGAAGAATGGGATTGCACTCACAATGACAATGAGAATATTAAGCCACCATAATCCGATTAATCTCCAGACATTCCCACGCGTAGCGGCAAAAGACATTTTAATCGCAGTCCATGGCCCAATTTGTTGCATAATAACAATTCCTTTCGACAAAAACATTCTTATGCCTATAAAAACCAGAAAAACACCAACAACAATATCGGCAAGATACACTAGTGTTTGAAGAATTTTAGCGAAAGAACCATCATATCCACCTACTGCTACAGTAAGAAAATACAGAATCACTGCGGGCAGACCCACAATAAGTCCTTGAAGAATATAAACGCCCAACATTTTGAAAAAAAGCATGAGATTAAATACATATCGCACCATGCCATATTGAATCGGCAAATCTTGTGCGCGCTGTATCCCCATGTACATCAAGCCCCAAGAAAATAGCAGTTGAAATATCGTTGCCACAATCGTAATTAGGATAGCGAAAAATCCCAACTCTCCTGATTTAATTTTACTATTCAGATAACCAATGACACCTTGCAGCAAGATGACAATAATTAAAATCGCCCAGATCGACGCTTTTGCACCACTGACTTTTGCCCATGCTGTTTTTACGGTTTCTATGACTGGCAACTGAACCATGTTATCTGACATATGAATCATCCTTATCACAATGAAAGAATCTCTGTAGGGTTAGCAGTTGTTAGCATACCCTAATTCAAATAAACTGTCAGCCAAGCTTCTATCGTAAAGGTACGCACCTATGACCCGTGAAATTGAGATTTCGCACAAAGTTGCCCTACTCGCCACCGGCGATGAAATCTGCCAGGGCGATATTATCAACACCAATAGCCAAGAAATTGCCTTACGACTGGCAAGAGAAGGCATGCACGTGAGAATGCATGTGGTTGCGCCGGATAGCATTCATGAAATTGAACAAGCCATGCAGTTTTTATTAAACGCCCATGACGCACTTATTATTACGGGGGGATTAGGCCCGACATCCGATGATTTGACCCGCTATGCCTTGAGCCAAATCTTACAAAGCCCATTACAGTTTCATGAAGCGTCTTGGCAAGCTATCTACGAACGCTTACAGCGCTTTGGTTATACGATTCCGCCAGAATCTAATCGGCAGCAAGCACTTTTCCCTGAAGGCGCGACTATTATCCCCAATCCTAATGGAACGGCTGCTGGCTGTAGCGTGACGCATGCGGGCAAAATGATATTCATGTTGCCAGGGCCGCCTGTCGAATGTTTGCCTATGGTCGATCAAGTTGTATTACCCGCACTGAAAAATGCTGGCTATCAACACAAGACTTTACATCAACATTGGTTTTTGTTTGGTGTCAGTGAAGGAAAAATTGCTGAAGAATTAGATTTTATTGCAGAATCTTTCGATTGCATCACAGGCTATCGTATTTTTTATCCCTACATCGAGTTCAAATTAAATTCTCAAAATGCAAAAGACTTTCATGCGCTAGTCGCACAAGTTGAAAAAGCGATAAAGCCTTATTTAATTGGCGATGGCAAACATACCGCTTCCATTGCTTTGCAACAAAAATTGCTTACGACAAAAACGATTCTGCATATCACTGATCATGCGACAGGCGGCGCGCTTGAAGCAGCCATCACGACACCAAGCACACGTGCTTACTTACAATTTGCGGGTGAGAGAAATCAGTCGATTCGTATTGAAATTAATGGCCTTGATGAATACTGGCAAGAAAAACACGATGCTAGAAATACATCCATAAATATCACGCTTAATGGGCAGAAAAAAACATTAGAATTTCTTTACCGAGGCAGTCGCAGCTTAACTTACGCTGTGGAATTTATTTGTTGGGAAATTTACAAATTCATTACAGATGCAACAAGCTGATCGCGATTTCAATTAAAATTAAAATAATAATAATCATTTCAAGAAAGCTAGAATGTCTGTGTTGCATTTGACTACTCAAAATCGCCAGCAACTCTTGCAACACATCGAGTTTTTGATTGAGTGACACAACACGACTTGGAATATCCAAGAATTTCTTCGTCATGTTATAAAAAGGTTCCAGATTAGGATTACGCCAAAAAAATTCTGGCATATCTAAATATTCACTATTGAGATTAATCGAACTACGCGCCATGAAAATTTCACCCATGCGTTTTAAGATCGCTCTTCTGGATAACGAGATCGCGCCGCGTGTCGCGATTTCTTCTGGCAGATGGCTATTACGTTTAATGGCTAACTGAATCGTATCTTCAAAAGCTTCTAACTTGATGGATTGCGCCAAGCCGTATGAGATTGCTAACTTAATTTGCGGATTGTCAGAATCTAATGTAATAATGTCTAACTTAAACCGCTCATGCGCATCAATTGACGTCTCTTCGCCAAATTGGAAACAAAAATGATCAACCTGCATCACAGCTAAGGGATTCACAACATAAAGTTTTAATCGTTCTAGCCATTGCTGTTCCTGTGGCTTTTTTAAGCCCCAGCACACAAAACTGCCATGGTTAAAAATATAAATGTCGACGGGCGTCTCAATCGCTGAAATATGCAGCACATCGCGTAATAGCTTGGTGGTATACCCTTTGCGTCGATATGAATTAGACAATGCAACCAAGTCATAACTGCTTGCTGTACAATACGCCACACAGCGCATGAAGGAATTTTTACCGTTACTCACGCAAGTACCTTGATCATAGAATAGTAGTGACAGTCTAGGGCAAGACTTGGTTACAATCAACTCATCACTGCACTGACCCCCTCTTGACGAGCCCTATCCACGAGTGTCATATTAACTTGTATCGTCATGGATGACACAAAAGTGAGGTAGCTATGCAAATTTTAGCATCATTACTACGTAGACGGGATTGCAAGCAAGAGATAGACCACGCTCAGTTAAATACACTACTATCGACTGACACAGAACAAACACACAACACTTCAGCATCATTCGCGAAAATATTTTATTTGCAGAATTTAGCGCCGTTGACGGATGAATAGTATCGCGCCCTCACCCAACCCTCTCCCACGTATAGATTGACTGTGCATTCATGAGGGCGGGAGAGGGTTGGGTTAGGGGAAAACTTACGCGATAGTTCTACATTTACCAGATATACAAGAACCACTGCATTTTGCTTCTGCCTCATGAGACGCTGCAAAACGATTTGAAATAATTTCTTCAGCAGGCAACGGTAAAATTTCTTTTAGCAGTGCATCATTGATTTGATTATTTAGTGTCATTGAAAAACTCCTTATTATCGTCACATCATTAACTCAAGTTCTATCTTCGACTACGCATACTATTTGCTGTATCTTCGTTTCTAGAACTCACTTCAGGCTGCACATCTCTAGACTCAGGTGGTCGCGGATTACTTCTCGTTGGTGCAGGTTGAATAATTGCGGCTAATGTACCACATAATATCATCAACATGAGATTCCATTGTATTTGTGCTCTAATTTCATTTCCACCAAAATAAGGGGCAGTTAATTTAGCAAGCACCATATTCAACATCAAGCACAGTGTTATTACCCCAGTATCTTCTCCCGCCGGAATATATTGTCCGCGTCCAGCCGTGGTCCCCAGAACACCCGCTACCAATCCAATACCAAATGACATATTCCTGCGCTGTGGATCAATTTGATTATGATCTTGGGCTATTAGAATTGCGTTTGACGCTAAATATGCCGAAGCTGCGCCGATTAGTTTAGCTCTTGCTTCTTTACTGCGGAAAAATCTATTTAGCATTATACTAACCCTCGTTCATTAAAAAGAATTGCCCTAGTGTATTGATGAATTCTTAAGAAAATATTAACTGTCATTTAAGATATCTTACATTTTTCACGTCTTGCGCGAAAGAATTCGCTCAATAATTGGCCGCAGTTATGCGCCAGCAATCCACCCGCATATTCTACTCGATGATTTAATTTATTCGTATCTAACACTTGAAATGCACTGCCAACAGCACCCGCTTTCGCATCATACGCACCAAACACTAAACGCTTCACACGCGCATGCACTATCGCACCTACACACATGATGCAAGGCTCTAACGTGACATACAAAGTGGAATCGAGAATTCTATAATTACTGATTTTTTTTGCGCCCTGACGTATCGCAACAATCTCAGCATGCGCAGAAGGATCTGATTCACTGATAGGACGATTAAATCCTTCTCCCAACATTTCATCATTTGTTACTAATACAGCGCCAACAGGCACTTCTTCTTGCAGAGCAGCCGCTTCTGCCAAACGAATCGCATGCTGCATCCAAAAATGATCGCGCTCAGTGAACTCACTCACTGTTATTCCCACTCAATTGTTGCAGGTGGTTTGCTAGAAATATCATACGTCACGCGCGAAATACCTGGCACTTCGTTAATAATGCGATTAGAAACCACTTCTAAAAATTCATACGGCAATTTCGCCCAATGCGCTGTCATGAAATCAATTGTTTCAACTGCACGTATGGCAACCACGTGATCATAATGACGCGCATCACCTAACACGCCTACCGATTTCACCGGTAAAAAGACAACGAATGCTTGACTGACTTTTTGATAAAGATTTTGTTTGCGTAATTCCTCGATGAAAATCGCATCAGCGCGGCGTAACTTATCCGCATATTCTTTCTTCACTTCACCTAGAATTCTCACACCCAAACCCGGACCTGGAAAAGGATGACGTCTTAACAGATCGGTAGGCAAACCTAATTCAGAACCTAACTTAATCACCTCATCTTTAAATAATTCACGCAACGGTTCAATCAACTTCAACTGCATTTTTTCTGGCAAACCGCCGACGTTATGATGCGATTTAATGGTGTGTGAATTACCGGAACCGACAACGGCTGATTCAATCACATCTGGATAAATTGTTCCTTGTGCCAACCATTTTACATTGGGAATTTTTTTTGATTCTTCTTCAAAAATGTTAATAAATAATTTGCCTATGATCTTGCGCTTGTCTTCTGGATCTTGCACGCCGGCTAATGCGGAGAGAAAACGTTCTTCTGCATTTACTGTGATTAATCGGATTCCCATGTGTTTTGCAAACAAGGTTTGCACTTCTGTCGCTTCATTCAATCGCAACAAGCCTGTATCAACAAAAATACACGTTAACTGCTTGCCTATCGTTTTATGTAGCAAAGCGGCAACAACTGAAGAATCAACACCGCCGGATAATCCTAAAATCACATGATCTTGACCGACATCGTGCTGAATTTTTTTCATGGATTCGGCAATAATGTTTTGCGTCGTCCACATTGATTTACAACCACAAATATCAAACAGAAATTTTTCTAAAATGCGGATACCTTGTCGTGTATGCGATACTTCAGGATGAAATTGCAATCCATAAAACCGTCTATCTTCATCCGCCATCGCTGTGATAGAACCATTACCCGTGCTACCAATTTTAGTAAATTGTGGTGGCAATGCATCGACATGATCGCCATGACTCATCCACACATCTAAAGTGGACATACCATCGTTATCCACTTCATCTTCAATGCCTGCAAATAATTTTGAGTGATGATGTAACGTGACTTTTGCATAACCAAATTCGCGCTTGGCGCCGGAGGCAACTTTCCCACCTAACTGTTCTGCCATTGCTTGCATGCCGTAACAAATGCCTAATACGGGACACCCTAATTTAAAAATAATTTCTGGCACACGAGCGGTTGTCATTTCTGTCACGCTTTCTGGGCCGCCAGATAAAATCACACCGGTGGGTGCAAATTCTTGAATGGCTTTTTCAGAATAATGATACGGATGTAATTCAGAATACACACCTAAGTCACGCACACGTCGCGCAATTAATTGGGTGTACTGTGAACCAAAATCTAAAATTAAGATGCGCTGAGCGTGTATATCTTTCGTCATTTAAAATATGCCTCTTCGACTTGGTAATTGGGCGCTTCTTTTGTAATTTGCACATCGTGTACATGGCTTTCACGCACACCTGAACTGGTAACGCGAACAAATTCTGGTTTTGTGCGTAAGGTTTCAATATCACCACAACCGGTATATCCCATACCAGAACGTAAACCACCCATAAGTTGATTAACGATAGAAACCAAACTGCCTTTGTAAGGGACGCGACCTTCAATGCCTTCTGGTACTAACTTGTCGGCTGATGTCACACCTTCTTGAAAATAACGATCGCTTGAACCATTGCGTTGTGCCATCGCACCTAATGATCCCATGCCACGATAGGCTTTGTATGCGCGACCATGATACAGCTCAACTTCTCCGGGCGCTTCTTCTGTGCCTGCGAACAAGCTACCAATCATGATGGCAGATGCGCCTGCTGCGATGCCTTTGCAAACATCACCTGAATAACGTATGCCGCCATCTGCGATAATGCCTACGCCGGTTCCAGCTAATGCTTCACTGACATTGGTAATCGCTGTAATTTGTGGCACGCCAACGCCTGTCACGATACGTGTTGTGCAAATTGAACCTGGGCCTATGCCAACTTTTACTGCATCGGCACCCACATCAGCTAATGCTTTTGCAGCAGATGCGGTTGCGATATTGCCACCGATCACATTTATTTTTGGATAATGTTTTTTAATCCAACGTACACGTTCTATGACACCTTTTGAGTGGCCATGTGCTGTGTCTACGATGATGAGATCTACGCCAGCTGCGGCTAATGCTGCGACGCGATCTTCTGATTCAGCACCAGTTCCAACAGCTGCGCCTACGCGCAATTGACCTAAATGATCTTTGCTCGCAAATGGTTTTTCTTGTTCTTTCAAAATATCTTTTACCGTAATCATGCCGCGTAATTGAAAATTGTCATTAATCACTAAGACTTTTTCGATGCGATGCTTATGTAAAAGCTTTCTGACTAACTCGCGATCGGTACCTTCTTTCGCGGTGACTAAGCGTTCTTTTTTCGTCATGATATTTGCAACGGGTTGATCTAAATTGGTTTCAAAACGTAAATCACGGCTGGTCACAATCCCCACCAATTGCTGATCATTTTCAACAACGGGTAAGGCATGAAAATTATAGGCTTGGATGATTTCTAAGACTTGGCGAACTGTGGTTTGAGGGGTGACGGTGATGGGGTCTTTTACGACGCCGCTTTCAAATTTTTTGACTCTGCGGACTTCTGCCGCTTGTAATTCAATACTCATATTCTTATGAATAATCCCCATTCCCCCTTCTTGGGCCATGGCTATCGCCAATCGGGATTCGGTCACGGTATCCATTGCGGCGGAAATCAATGGAATATTGAGTGTAATATCACGGGTTAATTTTGTTTTAAGATCAACGTCTTTGGGCAATACTGTGGATTCTGCAGGCAGCAGTAAGACATCATCAAAGGTCAAAGCTTCTTGGACTAGGCGCATAGTGTTAATTCCCCCTAAAACCTCAGGTTAAAATTAACGATGCATTATACACTATTTTTTTTGCTGTGCTTGTTTTCAGTGCAAAATAATTTTTCTGCGATCTTTTCACCTCTCCCCCTGTGGGAAAGGTCCGAGCGTAGCGAGGGGTGCTTTTGGGTTCCGTGAATATAATGCCGCAAGTTCGCGAGCCCCCCCTATGATCGAGCCGCTCCAAACATCACATCCCTGTGACTAGGGAGCCATCCATGACTTCCAGTCGCTCTCGCTCATAGGGGGCCTCGCGAAATTGCCTGTTTTTATATAAAAGTGCCGTCATCAGCTTATCATTAGTATCTACACAAGTTTTATTTTTCGATTCTGCCAGCGTGCTTTCAGCTGGCATCCATCTTTCCATTACACAGGCAACGCCCGAGCACACAAAGGGCTGGATGCCAGCTAAAAACGCTGGCAGACCCTCAATGTCGAGCTTTTGTAGATACCAATGAGCTTATGGTGGATTACGACAAAAAGCAGGCGCATCTACAACTTTTGATTTATACGATAATCCCGCATATCATCTCCCCATGGAAACTATAGACATCAGCCAATCTCAAGAAATCTTTACTGTCTCCCGCCTCAATCGGGAAGCGCGCTTTTTATTGGAAGGCAGCTTTCCTATGCTTTGGGTGGAAGGGGAAATTTCTAATTTTTCTGTTCCGAATTCGGGACATTGGTATTTTTCAATGAAAGATACCAGTGCTCAAGTGCGTTGCGCCATGTTTAAACCGAATAATCGTAGACTGGGTTTTACGCCTAAAGATGGTATGCATGTGATGATGAAAGCACGCGTCACGTTGTATGAGGGGCGCGGTGATTTTCAGTTGATTGCAGAACATATTGAAGAGATTGGTGAAGGTAAATTGCGCCAAGCATTTGAAGCCTTAAAAAAGCGGTTAGCAGAAGCGGGATTGTTTGATGCGGCACATAAGAAACCGTTGCCTGATATGCCAACATGCGTTGGTGTTATGACTTCTCCGACTGGCGCTGCGATTAGAGATATTTTGAGTGTGTTGAAAAGACGGTTTCCGTGTTTGCCTATTATTATTTATCCGACGTTGGTGCAAGGTGATAGCGCGGCGCCGAATATTGTTAAAGCGATACGCTTGGCGAATGAACGTAAAGAATGTGATGTATTGATTTTAGCGCGCGGCGGTGGTTCGCTTGAAGATTTATGGCCTTTTAATGAAGAAAGTGTTGCGCATGCGATTTTTCAAAGTGTGTTGCCAATAGTGAGTGGTGTGGGTCATGAAGTGGATTTTACGATTGCTGATTTTGTGGCTGATCAACGTGCGCCTACACCTTCTGCTGCGGCTGAATTAGTAACACCGGATTGTGAAGAAATCATTGCAAAGTTAGGTCAGCTTGAAGCACGCTTCATTCGCACTGTTGAACAAAAAATTCAACAGCTGCAACAAACTTTAATGTGGACGAATAAACATTTAGAACAACAGCATCCTAAACGTCGTTTGGCAGAACAAGCGCAGCATTTAGATATTTGTGAAGCGACTTTGATGCGGTTACAAAATAATATTTTGGCGCAATATCAAACGCAATTGAATACCACACAAATGAAATTGCTTCATTTAACACCTATGCATCGTGTGCGTGAGATAGGTCATGGTTTAAATTTACAGGCTCAGAAATTGCAAAACAGTATGAATCGTTTGTTACAAGAGAATAGAAAACAACTGGGTAATGTGGCGGCGAAATTAGATGCGCTGAGTCCTTTGGCTACCTTGGATAGAGGGTATGCAATTGCGATGAAAAATCAGCAAGTGTTGCGCTCGACGAAAAATATTCGGGTGGGGGATGAGATTACGGTTAAGTTGGCAGATGGGCAGTTAGATTGCTCGGTGACGAGGGCTTAAATCTGAGAGAGTCCTATAAATTTTTGTAAACATAAAACACTCTAACTTTGTCATGCCAGCATGCTTTCAGCTGGCATCCATCTTTCCATTACACAGGCAACGCCGGAGCACACAAAGGGCTGGATGCCAGCTAAAAGCACGCTGGCATGACAGATCCGATTTAATTCACACATTAATGAAAAATTTGCGGGGATCCATCAGACTTAAAACTTACACTCGCCCCAACCCTCTATTTCTTGCTTTTTTTACTACTCTGCTTCACCTTATTTGCTTTTTTCTGAATCTCTTTCGCAATCTTCTCATAAACTGCTGCTTCAGCCGCAGCAACTCTCATCTCAGTCGCGCGTACATTTTTAATGAGCTTGCTTTCATACGTCCGAATTATTTTTCCCACTTGCAGTAACGCGGTTTTCAATTTCTTTTGTGTGATTTTTTCTCTGCGACGCAAGGCTTCCGCTTGTTTTTGTAAGTGCTTTAATATGTTATTTGTATCTTTAGACTTCGTCATCATTTCCTCCTTGAATTCGGATTAGAAATCAGTCACTTCTTCTTCGTTGTGCACCAGACTCAATTCATTTGAGATGAGAAGCTGACGGTCATGCTCTCCAGAAAAATTATCTAATAATGAAATCAAGCCATGCAATTTTCTATCTTGGCCTTCGTGTTCGGATTTTAAAGCGGCATTTTCTTGTCGCAGGATGGCGAGTTCTTGTCGTGCTCTTTCTAACTCAGACAACAAAGCGGTGATTTTTGCTTCGACGGTTTTTAATAATGTATCTGTCATAAAAGATCCTTCTTGATGCTAGCGTTTAAGAGCTACAAAAAAGATCATAATATAAAATACAGTACTTGTCATGCCCGCGTATTATGCCTTAGGGACAAATGCGATCGGCGCATTAGCATTCTTAATATGCAACAAACGCTCCCCTATCGTCGGCGGCGCTTCTACAACTTGATACCCTATCAAGATTTTTTGCAATAAAGGCTCATAACTCTTGCGACTGATAAAAATAGTATTGGCTTCTGTATGCTGTAACACAGGCCACGCTTGCCATAAGGATTGAACTGTCTGCTGCGCGCGATCGACCCCAGTCACCGCATAATTTTTAACAGTTGGCGGCAATTGCAGATAAAACCGCACTTTACTTTCAGGGTCCAACATCACATATTGCCAATCTGTACCAGGTTTCACTTGTTGAGTTGTGGTTTGTAAAACACTGGCGAAAGCTTCCATACCACCGTCTGCATAATACAACGGTTGCGCCACATCTAAACTTAAAAACATTATCACTAAAAAAGCTAAAGCCGTGCGTCCCGCCCAAACAACACGTTTCGATAACACAGCTTTCCCAGCTAAAATCCAATCCGCTGTCATCAAGAGCGCAAAGGGCATTAGCGGTAAAACATAATAATTTCGTCGCGATCCACTCAAGGTGAGGAAAGCAAACAATAGGAATACAGCCCAGCACATCCATTTAGAATTCCATGACAAAGATTTCCAACGAGATTTCAGCGAAAATAAGCTAGGAATAAAGAAAAACGCCCAAGGCAACAAATAAATCGGCAACCAAACAAAATACGTATAAATCGGCCCTTTGTGATCAAATGGTTGGAAGTATCGCAGAATATTTTCTCGATACACGAGATACAATCCATTTTCGCCATAAGAACTCCCACCAAAATGCGCAGAGGCAAGAAAAGGTAAGATATACACAATCACTGCCGGCACCATCGCCAAGAGAAAGCTGAGTCGCAAATGCTTTTTCCATTCTTGTTGATGGATTAAATCAGGCAAAATCACGATGAATGCCACAACAGCACCTACCAAGCCTTTACATAAACAAGTCACAGAAACGATTAAAAAGAAAATGGCATAATTAAAAAAACTCGGTTGCTCTCTTTTTTCGATATACCAAGCGATCGCAAACAGAATACCGCCTAAATTCAACATATCTGCGCTACTGGTTTTCGCCCAGAACAGAAAATAAAACGTGGTCAACAGCATCCAACCCGCTAATAAGCCTAATTGTTTGCTTTGAAGCTTGGTACCAATTCGATAAATAGACCAAATGGATAAGAGGCCCGCTAAAGCTGAGGGAATTCGGAGCGTCCAAGTCGATAAATGCCCCGAGAGGTAAGAAATGACCGCAATCATCCAATAAGACAGCAAAGGCTTATCGTAATAATCCACATCATTTAAATAAGGGTGTAAAAAGTCATGTCTATAGAACATGCCAAACACGATATCTGCCCAGCGATGTTCCTGGGTCCAAATTTCCCGGCTACCCAATAGCGTAAATATCATCACAGCCGCTGCAATCAGCAGATAAATGACCCGGGATTGGTTACCCCAGAGGGATTGGGACAGGGTATTGGATTTCATGGGCTACCTCGAATAATGGCAGGCAATTATAGGGGAGTTTCGCAAAAAAATATAGACAAGCCTATGGATACTGCTACCATAAAAACCATTTAAACCAATGGAGAGCGCTATGTTGAAGGGCAGTATTGTCGCACTGGTTACCCCCATGCAAGCCGATGGGACGGTAGATAAGAAATCTCTGCATGACTTGGTGGAATGGCATCTCAATGAAAAAACTGACGGAATCGTCGTCGTTGGCACAACGGGTGAGTCCGCAACTTTAAGCGCTGACGAACAGGAAACCATCATTGCTTCCGTTGTGAAACAAGTCGCGGGACGCATTCCTGTGATTGCTGGCACAGGTACCAATTCAACAGTCACGACATTGCAGCATACCTTGGCAGCACAAAAAGCCGGCGTAGACGCTTGTTTGATCGTCACACCGTATTACAACAAGCCCACACAAAATGGTTTGTATCAGCATTACAAAACCATTGCTGAAAATTCAAATGTTCCCATTATTTTATATAACGTACCAGGTCGCACGGGTTGTGATCTTTTACCAGAAACTGTTGAGCGCTTGTCAAAAATTCCACGCATCATCGGTATTAAAGAAGCGACAGGAAAAGTTGAACGTTGTCCGGATATTTTAAAACGTTGTGGCAAAGAATTTAAAATATTCAGTGGTGATGATGCGACTTCATTAGAGTTAATGTTAGCAGGCGGCCATGGCGTGATTTCAGTGACATCGAATATTGCACCACGTCAAATGCATGAGATGTGTGCTGCTGCGTTATTGGGTAACAAAGCGCAAGCGGAAAAAATTAATGCGCCGTTGATGCCTTTGCATCATAAGCTTTTCTTGGAATCGAATCCTATTCCAACAAAATGGGCATTAAGTGAAATGGGGCGTATTCCTGCGGGAATTCGTTTGCCTTTATTGTCGTTGGATATGAAATTCCATCAAGAGTTAAAAGAAGCTTTAAATCATGCGGGTGTGTTAAACTAATATTGCAGGTTAATTATGTTGTTAAGATTATTTATT
>CAJCIZ010000104.1 GCA_903970525.1 Myxococcales bacterium
AAACACAACAAGTGCACGCTATTGTTGATTTTCGCAATCCTTTTGTCGAAAGTCTTCATAGTAGGCCGCAATGTCTTCAATTTGAAAAGCAAAAATGGGAAAGTGATATGCCTCATGCTATCGTTACGCTCGGTGCCCTCAATGAATATGAAAATACTGGAGAATATGAAAACAATATCTTAGAACTATCTACATATTTTCATATTCATCCATTTCACTCTCACACAATGTCTCAATTATGCGAAGATATAAATACGGTAACCTCGTTTTTTGGCCCCGTTAAACTGCTTCATATAGAAGCCCATGGTAACTCCAATACAATCAGATTAGGGTCCAAGCTAAGTCCTGAGAGACTTAAAGTCAGTGACTATTTTGTTCATGGACCTGCTTCTCCAGATCTATCATGTCTGGACCTATTAGATAAAAATGCAACAATAGTTTTATTTTCTTGTAAGACTGCTGCTAAAAATGAATTCTCCTTTAAAAACAGCAATTATTCAATTTCTATGAATATACAATCTCTGTTTGCTGCGCATGCACCCGGAAGAAATGTATTTGCGCCCGCATTTAGTATTACCGAGATTTTTTACAAAATAGACTATGCTTTTGGGAATATTACAAAAGTGAGTGGATTGAGTATGAGAAATGATCCTGAGAGAGATTTAAATATAATTTCTCCTGATAATGCAGAATTTTGTACGAAAATATTACCTTATTTCAGCATGCAAAAATATTGCGATCAAGTAGGTAAAAGACCAAAAAGAAATGATATTTTAACTTGTGAAGAAGATTCAGAATGTGCAGAAGCCATGTCTTGTTTGAAAGCAAAAAATAGAAATTGTTTTAAAGAAAATGTAAATTACATGGAAAGCGCAAAATCTATTGCTAAACTGTTAGTTCCTGCCTTAGTCATATATTTGGGCCGGCAGAAAGTATATAAAAAAATAATGGGTCAAAAGAAAAATGAGCCTTTAAGAGCAAGGCTTTAATTGGCTGGTGTCTGATTAGCATGATTGATTCATGAAGTGTAAGCATATTGAAATCTTTAATATCACTAAAGCTACCATTCCAAGTTGGGATGCTGCTATCAAGTGTGTGGGTTAAATCAATGAGCTTATAGGGAAAATTCATATTATTCCTTAGAATTATTTTCTAATCTTACTAGCCAAACAGTAGAATAACTACAGTTAAATAACTTTTACGCCTGCTGCTTTTTGGTGTGTATTTTATTAGTAAATAAATTAACTCTTATATAATGTTTATCTTAATATCCGTATTCCCATGAACCCTACCACGCCATTTCGGACAACACTATTCTTATCCTAGGCATTATCATATGCTATCTGTAAAGCTTAAAATTCCGCTTAAGAAAAAAGGTATCAAAGTGATTTCTGCAAAAAAGTATTATCAACCAAAAACCACTATGGCATCCTTGGCTCAGGAAGAATTAGCTGACTGTGTGGTGACCGAAGCGCAAAAGTGGTGTAATTTCGTTCTTTTTCAAATGACTTATTTGCCCCCAGGTTTCACTATTGGTAAGCAACAGTTGCGAAAAGAAAGCCAAAGTAGTCAATCCAGCTTTCGTTTTTTATTAGAGAGTCAGAAAAATAATCAGCAGATTGTCATTAAGCAATTTTTATATGACTGGGCACCTCCGGCATATGATTATCCTTGTCTCTGGCTTAACACAGAGAAATTTTCTTCTGCTGATATTTTTTCATCACGCTCAGTGTTAGCTACTAATAGAGTGTTATGGCTAGGAAGGAATTATCGCGGCCAAAATGCTGCAACCATAGATTTAGAACGAACGCGGGTTGAAATAACATTCGATGGCATCAATCTAACCGAAGAAGAATTGATATATATCGTACAGGGATTGAAGCCTTGTGATCAAACGCTGAGAGAACAAATTTTAAATACTCCATTTGCACGCTTATCTTATTATGCCAGACATAAGAAAAAGGCGAGTGAAGTTCCATTGAGTTACTGGCAGCACACCCGCCATGGCACGTGTTATGGTGTAGCGTTGTCACTTGATCATGAGATCGCTAATAATTGGTTATCGATACATGTTGATAGCGTTTTGAATAAACAAGGATATTACTTAAACAGCATTTTTGCAATAGTGACGCCAGCAAATGAAATTGATGAAAAAGAATATTTGTTTGAACATCATCAACATCCGGGTGCGTTTATTCATGTTCTTGCAACACCAATCACTTCTGTTCATCCTATTAAATTTCCTCCCACTATAGACGATCAAGTATGTGAGCATGAAGTTATAAATGCCCCTGAAAATGAAATTTACTTAGCTCATTCAAATCAAAAATATGGAAATTATGAGTTGATTTTTAAAGCCAAGGCAATGACATATTTAATGATAATTAGAGCTGCGCCATGGGTTTCGTATGACTGGGCGATGAGCTTATTTCAAAAAATGCAAATAACTGTTAGAGCCTTATGATTGAAGAACTAACACCACCTATTCGAGAGGTAATTGAAAAAGCGCAGCGAATGATTTCTGATTGAAACAAAAATGGCCTACTATAAATTTTATGGATTACTATCCTGTCTTTGAAGGATACGGCAAAAAATGAATATTGAAATTATTCAAGCTAAAATTGAGCAAAAGCCAATTTTGGCAAACCTACTTGAGTTATATGCCTATGATTTTACGGAAACCTTGGATTTTGATATTGGTGAAAATGGATTTTATGGCTACGAACGGTTGCCTTTATATTGGAGCGATAAAAATCGATTTCCTTATCTTATTTATGTTGAGGGAAAGATAGCTGGGTTTGTATTAGTGCAAAAGGGATCTCCAATCTCAAATGACAGTGACCTATATGACATAGCAGAATTTTTTATTATGCGTAAATACAGACGCAAAAAAATAGGTATAACGGTTGCATTAAAAGTATGGGAAATGTTTAAAGGCCCCTGGCAAGTAAGAGTTTTGACCGAAAACAAAATTGCTTGCTCCTTTTGGTTGAAGGCGCTCAAAGAATTGACAGGCGGTATTCCTTTGAATGATAGAATCAAAATTAAAGAGGATGATTGGCTTGTTTATAGATTTGAATCAAAGTAAGACACAAAGATGAAAAATTCTTTAATTGGCTTATTCTATGAGGCTGAGTCTGTGTATCAGAATAAGGGCTATGCAACCTATCTTATGAGGCATGCTATTAATTTGGGAGCCAATTATTGTTTCCTTGAAGCATCAGAAGCTGGCATATCTGTCTATCAAAAGCTAGGCGCTTATAGTATGCAAGTGGGGATTGCCGTGGGACTTACCGCTGACTACGGGAATGCTCAAAGACTGTATGTTAAGAGTGGTTATATCGCAGATGGTAATGGTGTGGCTTATCAACATCAGGCTGTAAAATGGGGCAATGACTATAAGGCCGATGATGACTTGTGAAGAAGAAAATGCAACGATTATCACCGTTACCTCTGGATTAGCCTTTGTTCCTTTAGTAATGACGCCTAGCTACTCAGCTACTAAAGCTGCCATTCATTCATATACGCAAAGCTTGCGCTATCAGCTTAAAGAGACAAGCATTCAAGTGAAGGAGCTCGTGCCGCCCTATGTGCGTACAAGCCTCATGGGTGATCGCCAAGCGTCTGATCTCAATGCGATGCCGCTGGACGAATTTGTTAGTGAAGTGATTGCTATTTTACGTGAGAATCCAGAGAGTGAGGAAATATTAGTCAAGCGTGTGTATGCACAGCGTTTTGCTGGAATTGATTTACCTACCTACGAAACGTTTTTCAAAAAGCAAAATGAAACCGTAATGAGCGCGCGTAAAAAGAAATGGGATGAACTTTAGAAAAAACTATTAGATCGGAAGAGCGTCG
>CAJCIZ010000105.1 GCA_903970525.1 Myxococcales bacterium
AAGAATATACTTGCTCTCATACAGCACTCCTTCTCATTATTATCCTTATAGGAATATTATACCTTGTTAAGAGATGCTTATTACGGTGACCAGTAAAATCAAGTGAGGAATTTTTACATAACATATTGATTTATATATAAAAAATTCAATTAATAATTAGATAAACCCTATTAATGTAACGGTCTCATGATAGACAAATAATATATTTTTGATTAAAATTTAGTCAATATAAAAAAGCTTGCTCAATTACAGTAGATCAGTAAGAATAAGCAATAATCTTTCCGCAGAAAACGTTCTAATAGGCAATAATCAATACGGCATTATTTCTTGGCACGTTGATTAGAAACAATAATTTTAATTTGGCTGAAAAACCGATGATCACACTTACACTCAAAACACTCATTCATTGGCTACGAGCCCACAAAAAAAAATTAATTTACATTGCAATAATGCTTGTTGCAATTATTGGCATCAAAGTAATTATTTTTCCTTCAAAAAGTAAGCAAAAAACAGATACAAAAATTGTAGAAGTCGTGAATGCCAAACGCAATGATATCCAACAAACCACGCGCTTTATTGGCACCATTCGCGCCCAAAAAGCAACGATGCTAGTAACAAAAGCAAAAGGTGTACTCGACATTGTCATTCCATCAGGAACACATGTTAAGAAAGGCGATCTCATTGGAAAAATTCGCAGCAAAGATATAGATAAAAGCACTCAACTATCTGAAGATTCATCTGCTATTGCAAAAATACAATATGAGCGCGCTCTACAATTACTTCAAAAAGGCATTGTCAGCAAAAATGCTGTCGAAGAAAAAAAGACACTCTGGATTCAAGCACAAAAACAATTATCTGACGCCAATCAACAATTTGATCAAACAAACATTAATGCGCCTTTTGATGGGATCATTGGACTCTTTAAAATTAAAGATGGTTCTCAAGTACAAGAAGGCGATCAATTAGTTAATTTATATGACCCCTCATCACTCATCGTGGAATTTGACATACCAATTGCAACAGTGCAGACAATAAAAGATCACGCACCAATAATAATCGATAATAAAAAATATGAGCTTACTTATGTGCAACGCATGCTGGATGAAGAAACGCACATGTGTCCTGCCTATGTCAACATACAGTGCAATAATTGTATTATTGGTGCATCTGTCGATGTCAATGTTAGCATTGCAGAAAAAAAATCAGTCATTGTGATTCCTTATGAGGCGATTTTTTTACGTGAAGGCAAAACGTATGTATATCTAATGAGTAATAATCAAGCGACACTCACAGCAGTCACGCCTGGCATTCGAGAAAAAGAATCAGTAGAAATTACATCAGGAATCAAAGAAGGTGATCGCATTATTGTTCGCGGTCAAGCACGGCTTTATCAAGGTGCAAGGGTAAGCACAGAAACAAAATCAGAAAATAATGCAACCAACAAAAAGTAGCTTGATATGAAACTCACCACGTACTTCTTAAAACATCCCGTTATTGCGTTAATATTAAATGCGATGATTATCATCATTGGTATATTATGCTTTAACTCGTTATCAATCAGAGAATACCCCGAAGTACGGGTTCCCACAATTTCTGTGCGCGCATTTTATCCAAATGCAAGCGCCGATCTTGTAGAAACGTCTGTCACCAATATTCTTGAGGATCAATTAGCAGGGGTGGAAGGCGTTGAAACAATCACATCAAAATCCAGATACGGCAATAGCACCATTACACTGAACTTTCGTAACGGCACATCAGTAGATAGAGCACTCATTGCTATTCGTGAGGCAATTGGTCTTGCCCGCGGACAACTACCACAAGAGGTAAAAGAACCGGTTATTGAAAAGCAAACTGTCTCAGATAGCATGCCTTTTGTCATTGTAGCCCTTGAATCCTCCTCAATGGATTTTGCTGCGCTGACACACTATGCTAACCTAAATTTGAAAAATGCCTTTAGAAGCAACAAGGGTGTGGCGTCCGTTGAAGTCTGGGGACAGCCCTATACATACAACGTGACGCTAAACCCCAAAAAATTATATTCATTTGGTATTAATATTGATGACATTTATGATGCATTACAACGAAGCAATGTCAATTTACCGGTTGGAAAATTCAGGGATGAAACACCTGTCACATTAAATACCGAATTAAAATCAATCACTGACTATGAAAATGTCGTGCTAGAAAATAAAAAAACCTTATCAACAAAAACACGCTCGCCTATTTTACTAAAAGAAATAGCTGATATCTCACTCGGCACCGATGACAAACACTTTCGCGTAAGAATCAACGGAAAACCGGGCCTATGCATTGCCATCAACCGCGCCAATGATGCCAACCCGCTTGAAGTATCAACACTCATCAACAAACAAGTAGCGGACCTCGGGCGGACGTTGCCAAGCGGTCTAACTATGAAAGTGATCTCAGACCAAGCTGATTTTGTAAGACATTCTTTAAAAAATATCCAATCTTCTATTATTGAAGCAATTGTGTTTGTATTACTAATTGTATTTTTATTCTTACGCAACATTAAAGCAACACTCATTCCGCTAATAACCATCCCTATCTCACTACTTGGATCTTTATTATTCTTAAAATTATTTGGTTTTTCTATCAATATCATTACATTGATGGCAATGGTGCTTGCTGTCGGATTAGTTGTCGATGATGCAATTGTGGTACTTGAGAATATTCAGCGACATATTGAAAATGGATTGTCTGCTTTCGAAGCATCAATAAGAGGTGCGCATGAAATTGGTTTTGCAATTGTTGCCATGACACTCACATTAACCAGTGTTTATGCGCCTCTTGCATTTATTTATGGTACAGTTGGCCAACTATTTACTGAATTTGCAGTAGCGCTCGCTGGCAGCGTACTCATTTCAGGTATTGTTGCTCTGACTCTCTCACCGCTTATGTGTTCAAAAACACTGTCTCATAAAGAATCACATTTTTTACCTATTATTGATCAGTTACTAGAGCGGTTAACAGCTTCTTATCAACAGAAGCTGATTCAAGTTACTCAATACAAAAAAATCTGCTTGCTCATTGTCGTGACAGCGCTAAGTTTCATCTTGGTGTTTGCCAAATTAATTCCGAGTGAAATGGCGCCAAAAGAAGATAGAGGCTTAGTTGGTGTCTATATTCCGGTCATTCCGGGTAAAGATATTAATACCATGGAAGAAAAAATTAACTCATTAGAAAAAGTATTACGAACAATCCCAGAAGCGCAAAATAACCTAATCTTCATGGGTGATTGGGGTGGCAGTATCATGTTACCGTTAAAACCAAAATCAATGCGCAGTCGATCGGCAGATGAAATCTTAGAATATATGCGCCCCTTGGTAAAACTTCCTTCAATTGAGGTGCATCCATGGAGCTGGGACTCAGCATTACCAGGCATGGATGACTCTATGAATGGCTCTGAATTAGAAATTGTTCTCTCAACGACAAATTCATATCGAGAACTGTTTCAATCAGTCGATAAAATTAGACAGTATATTGATGAGAAAAAACTATTTACAAACGTAAGGCATAACTTAACACTGGATACGCCAGGGTATCGTATAGACCTAAATAGTAATCAATTATCATTACTTAATTTAACGACCAGACAAATAGCAAAAACAATCGAAGTTTTTTTCAGTGGTGATCAATCATTAATTTTTGAAAAAGATGGGATCGCCTATTCAATTTCAATTAAAACCGATCTATCGCCTTGGTCTTTGAATGAAATCTATGTGACTAACCCCGCTGGAAAACACATCTCACTTGGCGCTGTTGCAGGCATGAAACCAACGGCTGAACCACA
>CAJCIZ010000106.1 GCA_903970525.1 Myxococcales bacterium
GCAAATAGTTTAGCAAAAAAAGATATGGTACTCGGCATGACTTTTTTACCGCGCCCGCAAACATCAGGTTTTCTCCCACCGCCGTTATTAACGCTTTCCACACCTGCAGAAAAAGAATTGGGTTTAATTGATGCCGCAGGTTATATCAGTAGCATCCCTGTCTTACAAACCGCGGCAAAAAACAGTGGATTTATTAATGTTTACGCTGACCCAGATGGCATCATTCGACGCGTGCCCGTCATCATGCGTTATCAAGATAAAGTTTACCCTTCTCTAGCTTTCGAAGCTGTGCGTATATTTTTATTATCGAATGCAAAACTAATCACAGCTGAATACAACGGTGTCCCTGAGCTTGAAGGCGTACAACTTGGACCACACGCTATTCCAACAGATGAACTCGGACAAATGTTAATTCCTTTCGTCGGTAAAAGTTACAGCTTTCCTTTTTATTCCGCTTATGACGTTCTGAATCATAAAACGCCGAAAGATGCATTAGCCGGAAAAATTATTTTTCTTGGCACATCTGCAACGGGTTTAGGCGATTTGCGCGCGACAGCTATTCAAGGTGTTTTCCCTGGCGTTGAAATTCAAGCCACCATCGCGGATGGGATTTTACAAGATAATTTTTCGCGTCGTCCTGCTTGGACGGTAGGCGCTGAAGTGGCAATTACCGTTATCTTGGGAATCATTTTCGTCTTTTTATTTCCTTATTTAGGTCCACGCTCACTGGCTTTATTCTGCATCATGAACCCTGTCGTGCTCATCCTCTTAAACAACTGGCTATGGATGAGAACAGGACTCATCATTTTCATTTTTATTCCTATCGTTTTCACATTTATTTTAGCCGTTCTCAATATGATTTATGGTTATTTATTTGAAACACGGCGTCGCGAACATTTAAAAGAAATGTTTGGACAATACGTTCCTGAAAAACATATTGATGAAATGCTTAAAGCGTCTGGCAACTATGGTTTGCATGGCGATGACCGCGACATGACTGTGCTGTTTGCAGACATTCGTAATTTTACTTCGATCTCTGAGCCGATGACGGCATCAGAATTAAAAGATTTACTCAATCAATTTTTCACCCCCATGACTGAAATTATTTTTAAACACCGCGGCACCATCGATAAATACATAGGCGATCTCATCATGGCTTTTTGGGGCGCGCCTCTCAAAGACAAACGACATGCACAACACGCCATTGCTGCAGCACTTGAGATGCAAATTGCGGTCGATAAACTCAAGCCGATATTTAAAGAACGCGGCTGGGCAGAAGTGAACATTGGCATAGGCTTAAATTCTGGTTTAATGAGTGTCGGCGACATGGGTTCAAAATTCCGTCGCAATTACACCGTATTAGGCGATGCAGTAAACCTTGCCTCACGTGTAGAAGGCCTCACAAAATTTTACGGCGTTAAAATTATCGCCGCAGAATCCGCTTACAAAAACCAAGATAAATTTCTCTTCAGGCAATTAGATCGCGTCAAAGTGAAAGGAAAAAAATTAGGTGTAGCTATTTATGAAGTGATCGGTCGCATTGAAAAAATGTCACCTGAAATACAAAAAGAAATTGCCGCGAGTGAACAAGCCTTGCATTTATATTTCAATCAACAGTGGGAAGAAGCAGAACGTGCCTTCAGTGAATTGCACTCAACATATCCTGATGTGAAATTATATTCGCTCTATCTTGACCGCATCGCTCAATTCAAACAAAACCCACCGCCTGCAGAGTGGGATGGAATTTATGTACACGTGACGAAATGATTGATTCTGCTAGTAGGGTTCCGTCATGCCAGCGTGCTTTTAGCTGGCATCCAGCCCTTGGTGTACTCCGGCCTTGACTGTGTAACGGAAAGATGGATGCCAGCTAAAAGCACGCTGGCAGAGAAGTCATTCTTTAGAGAGCCTAACCAAAATACCGTGTGAAATACGATGATAGATCTTTTAATAATCCTACACAAAAACTCGATACTGTTTTAGCAGGTCCAGAGGGTCCTCTCATACCAGGCACATTGCCGCCTGTTGGTGATGTACTAATACTGTTAATGGTACCTGGAGAAACAGGTATAATCGACGGCTGCCCATGAAATACGGCGGGTTCTTTTGAGAGTTGCGTAGGTGCAGCGCCCAGCCCCGATACCACACCATAAACTTTTGCCAATGATTTATTTAAATCCAACGCCCCGCCCTGATTGGTGACAATAATCGCCCCCACATCCAGCTTAATGAGTAAGCCCTGAGTCGCACTAAAGAAAAGCGTATAATCCGTCCCGCGCACACCAATAGTCGCGACTGGCGTATTCATTTGATACCCATCCGGATTAGCCTTAGGAATAGCACCTGTAATCGTTCTCAAACCGCCTTTAATCAAGGTCATCGCTGACTTTTCTTGAGAGGGAGAACCACCTGCTTGATGGTAGTACTGATCGATTTTAAGCGCTGTGTCAGAGCGTAAAGTAACCATGCTAGCATCGGTAAAGGCGACCTGCCCAGAGCTACCCACACCTGTTGTAATCACGTCATGGACATATATAGGAGAGCGTCTTTCCAACTGTCTCTGTTGGCCAGGTTGACCAGCACTCGCTTGCCCTTTGACCCAAATCACTTGCCCAATAGGATTTTCATCGGCATTAACAAGAGGGGAATAACTGAAGAACAACCCACTGAATAATAACACTATCGTCAAAAAATACTGTCGTACTACATTTGCAATACTCATATCATTTACTCTCAAGCAAATAAGCTGAACCCATTAAAAAGTATAGTCTATACACAATTTTAATCAATGCACACTATCTCTTTGTTTTTACTTGCCATACTAGCAAAAAATTCTTAACAAAAAAGCAAAAATCGCTAGCCAAAAAACCCTAATACGAGTAGAATGCGGTAATTTTGTGTGCACAGAAATGAGGATAATGTTACATAATGAAAAATCTGCCAAATTTCACGTCAGCACAATTAGTTCTAGAAAGCGGAGAAACCTTCTCCGGCCTTGCGCCTTCCACCCAAAAAGAGATCTGCCTAGGTGAAGTGGTTTTCAATACCGGCATGGTCGGCTATGTAGAGTCACTGACTGACCCTTCTTACGCCGGACAAATACTTGTATTCAC
>CAJCIZ010000107.1 GCA_903970525.1 Myxococcales bacterium
CTTAGGAAACTTTTTCAGCAAATTGCTAGCCAGCTCACAAAAAAAATATCGCAATACTTTATTCAATGAAGCAGCGAGGAATAATATTCTTTTTCATAACCCTTCTTTTGCAGAGGCGATTGCAAATACGCCACTTCGCGAGCGCTATAAAATGCGTACATGGATTAGTTTTTTGCAATCCAAAGCACGCGCTAGGGCCGAACAAAAAATGGAACTCGACGAGAAAGAGTCAACTATTTCCATATCATCAGGACTAAGCTCAAGAAAGTCTTGAACTGCCCTTAGGGAAATCATACATAAATTATTAACAAATCCCTCCCCCTAACGCTTTATACAGAGAAACTTTATTAATCGCGACCTGTCCCAATGATTGCACATATTGATCATGTAAATCATTAGCTTGTCTCTCAACATCTAGGACATCCGTTAATGACGACTTACCATTCACATACTGTAAATTCACTAAATGAACGCTAGATTTGATTTTTTTATAGGATGACAATAAGTATCGTTCTCGTATTTTTTCTTTATTAGAACGAATAAACGCTGATTCAACATCAGCAAATGCAGCTAATACCGACTTCTGATACTCAGCAAAAGCAACATCACGCGCGGCTTCACTTGCTTTAACGTCATTTATCAAACGCCCACCCTGAAAAATAGGCAGATAAATTTGTGGGCCATATGACCAATAACGGCTTGCAGCATGTGTAAATGTACCAGCAATAACTGTATCGGAACCGTAATCACCGACCAACTGAAACCGCGGAAATTCATTGGCTCTTGCAACACCAATATTGGCTGTTGCTGCCGCAAGTTGGCGCTCAGCCATGCGTATATCAGGACGTCTTTGTAATAAATCAGACGGTATGCCAACTGATCGTGTAGATCGAATAATAGGTATAGCTCTAGGTTCTTTTAACTGTTCGTACAAAATCTCTGGATATTCATCCACCATGACGGAGAGTGCCGCTAACGTAGCACGCGCCTCAGCTTGCAGTGGAGGAAGTGACGCCTCAGCCGACAATGCTTGGCTTTCAACACGTTGCAAATCAACTGAATTCGCACTACCGGCATGAAACTGTAATCGGATTAATTTTGCTGTTTTCTTGTAAGTTGCAATCGTTTTATTTGCAATAATGATGCGCTGTTGATAAACACGATATTGAATATAATCTTTAGCAACTTCAGCAGCCACTTTAATTGCTGTATCTTTTGTATTTTCAATAGAACTTTGTAACGTCGCCTTAGACGCTTCCACACCTCGACGTGTATGACCAAATACATCTATTTCCCACGAAGCATCAAACTCCACTTTAGTGTCCGTATAATTCAACGGGAAATTAAAAGGAATACTGGAAAGTAATTCACTGTTTGCACTGAGATGATCACGCGAAATTTTTCCAGTTGCATTCAGCTCAGGATAATAATCCGCTAATGTAATATTGAGTTCAGCTCGCGATTGACGTATTTTATCGACCGCTTCTTGGACATCCCAATTTCGGTGTAAAGCCTGATCAATTAAACCTACTAAAATAGGATCATTAACCGAATGCCACCAGTTGGTATTTTCTTCTTTTTCCGATGATTGATTTTTAGTATCAATAAAGTGAGAAGGCATAGATTGCGTCGGCATATGGTAATTTGGACCAACAGTACAAGCTGTCAACACAACAGCTCCCAGAAAAATAGCTATGGATTTAATATTCTTCATGCTCGCCCCGATTGTTTTGTAAAAATAAAATAGGCTAATGACAGCGTGATTAAAGCAATAATCAGCAAAGGCCATAAATCTTGCCACACCAGCGCAAAATCAAACCCTTTTAAATAAATACCTTTAGTAATCACAATAAAATGTCTAATGGGATTAAACCATGTGATAGTCCGTAATGGCTCGGGAATATTCTCAATGGGTGCAATATACCCTGATAGTGAGATAGCTGGCATCAGAAATCCAAACACGCCAAGAAACGCTTGCTGTTGTGTATTACAAATTGATGAAATTAATAATCCAATACCAGACAATGAAATGCCATAACACAAAAGACAAGTATACAATAAAAATAGAGATCCTTGGAATGGAACGCTATAGACCCAAATGGCAGCGATTAAAATAATCGTTGCTTGTACTGTTGCGATCATGAGCGCAGGAATGATTTTACCTAGCATGATACCACCTGTCGTCAGCGGTGAAACCAACAGTTGTTCAAAAGTCCCTTGCTCACGTTCACGCGCAACTGACATGGCCGTGACAATTAAGCAACCAATTGTTGTAATTAATGCAACTAAACTGGGGAGAATAAACCATTGATATTCTAAATTTGGGTTAAACCAATTACGAATAATAGTTATTGAATTTGTGCCGCGATAGGTCTGTAACTCATTTTCATAATTCAGAACAATCTCTTGAATGTAACTAGCAGCAATTTGCGCCGCATTAGAACGTCTACCATCAATAATCATTTGCAGCGATGCTGTTTTTTTCGCGTCTATTTTTCGCGAAAAATCACTGGGAAAACTGACCACCAATAATGCACGTTGATTATTGATCGTGTCACGCACTTCATTAATGTTATGCAATAATTTTAATGTTGGAAATGCTTTTGCATTGGCAAAACGCTGCATCAGCTCTATCGAATTTTGTCCTGAATCTTGATTAAAGATTGCCAAGGTAGCGTTTTTGACTTCCAGAGTCGCTGCGAAAGGAAACAACGCTAACTGCAGTATCACCGGAACAATAAGTAAACGCCGGCTATCCTTGTCACGTAATTGTGCCTGTAGTTCTTTTCGTATCAATGCCAAAATACGCCGAAACATCAAGCCCCCTTAGTCCAGTCTGCGTCTGGTTATTTTTACGGTTATTCCCAGAAGAAGGATAGCAAAAATAAATAAAAACAACCCATTCTTAAAAAGTAATTCTCCTACATTGCCTGCTAAAAAAAGCGTCTGCAATGAAGACACAAAATATCGTGGCGGCATTAAATAAGTCACAGCGCGCACAATGGGTGGCATACTACTAATTTCAAAAATAAAGCCTGACAACATCATCGCAGGCAAAAATGCAAGATTCAGTGATGCTTGTGCTGCGTTGAATTGGTTGCGTGTTGCGGTAGAAAGCCAGAGGCCTAACCCTAATGCACTTCCCAGAAAAAGACTGGTCTCAACAAATAAAAGAAAAATCGATCCACGAAACGGCGTACCTAAGATTGTGATAGCGACTAACCAACATACCGCCATAGAAATAATGCCCAGCAGATAATAAGGCACCCATTTCGAAAATACAAATTCCAGTCGTGTCACCGAGGTTGAGAGCAATGCTTCCATAGTCCCCCGCTCCCATTCTCGGGCGACAACCAAGGATGTTAACAAAGCGCCTATCACTGTCATGATAATAGCAATTGAACCTGGAACAATATAATTTCTACTAATCGCAGCGGGATTAAACCAATAGCGTGGCTCGATGTTAATACTAGAAAACATAGGGTTGCCCATTTCAACACCACGCATTTGTTGCCAAGTTTGCTGAGCGCCAACGGCATAGCTCGTCACAAAATTAGCTGTATTTGTCTCCGAACCATCAGTGACAATTTGCACGGGAGCAATCTTCTGAAAAGATTTCAGTCGCTTAGAAAAATCTGTCTGGATGGCGACAAATCCGCGTATATTTCCCGCAACAAGTTGTTGACTGGCATCTACTAGCGTTGGCAAAGACATCATTTGCAAATAGGGCGATGCAAAATAAGCCTCTCCAAAATGGCGCGCTTCACTACTTGTATCTTCCAATACAATGCCCATATGGAGTTTAGTGGAGTCTAAATTAATACCAAAACCAAAAATAAATAGCATGATCATTGGCAAGATAAAAGCGACGAGTATATTACTCGGATCACGCAAAATTTGATAAAATTCTTTGTGACACAACGCTAGCCAACGGCGTAATGTGCCTGACTGTGAAATATACTGACTGAGCTTAGACTCTTTTGTCATGGCAAGATCTATTTTTGAAGAATCATCTGTTGCAGAACTTTTCTCACTTTCATAATCATGCCGCTTGATCAACTCAATAAATGTATCTTCCATCGTAGGTTCAGGATGTTTTACATCGGTTACCATTTCTTTTAATTGATCGGGTGTTCCACTCGCGATGAGCTTGCCGCGATAGACTAACCCTACTTCATCACAATATTCTGCTTCATCCATAAAATGCGTAGTCACCATGACGGTTACGCCTTTTTGTACCAAGCCATTGATGTGCGTCCAAAATTCTCTACGTGTGATAGGATCCACGCCGGAAGTCGGTTCATCTAAAAATAAAATCGGCGGCTCGTGCATGATGGCACAAGCGAGAGAAAGACGTTGCTTGAATCCTAACGACAACTCATTCGCATTAATATTTAAGCTGGAAGCAAGGTCAAACGTCGTGACCATCTCTGCAATTTTATCGTTTTGTGCTTTCCCATAAATGCCATAAATACCCGCATAAAATTGCAGATTTTGTTTAACCGTCAGATCACCATACAATGAAAATTTCTGCGCCATATAACCCACTTGTTGATGGGCTTCACTCGGACTTTTTTGTAAATCGATACCTAGCACATGCGCGGTGCCAGAAGTCGGCGTTAATAAACCGCACATCATTTTGAATGTTGTTGATTTTCCCGCACCATTCGGACCTAACAAACCAAATATTTCACCACGCTTTACTTTAAAACTAATATGATCTGTCGCGACAAATGAATCAAATTTTTTGGTTAACTCAACTGCTTCAATGACTGAAGTGAGTGATGACTGAGCGACAGGCTTCATCACTTTTGTTAATTCAGAGTCACCACCGGGTCCACCGCCTAAGATATCGATAAAAGCATCTTCAAAGCGTGGTGGAACTTGGACTAACTCTGCTTGTTTTCCTGCTTCTAACAAAGCAAGATTTGGTGCTTGATTCGCCTCTCGCAACAACAGACGAACATTTTTACCTTGAATGACACCATCCATGACTTCTTTCTGGCGTAGTGCACGTTGCAACACTAGACGATGATTACCTTCGATATTTCGAACTTGTATACTACGACCTTTTATGGTGCTGGTGAGCTCACTGGGTTTCCCAGCATATAAAATTTTTCCCGCATGCATTAATAAAACTTCATCACACAATTCTGCTTCATCTAAATAAGAGGTACTCCAGATAACAGTGATACCTTTGTCTAACAGTACATTCACCATTTTCCATAATTCACGTCTAGCGATAGGATCGACACCGACGCTTGGCTCATCTAGCAAAAGAATTTGTGGATCACCGAGCAACGCACAGGCAAGACCTAACTTTTGTTTCATGCCGCCAGAAAGCTTTCCTGCAGGACGAGTGGTGAATCGCTTAAGATCTGTGAAGTCGAGTAATTGTAAAAAAACGCTTTCACGCACATCGGGTAAGACATTGCGTAAATCTGCATAAAGAACCAAATTCTCCATCACTGTCAGATCTTCATAGAGGCCAAATTTTTGCGGCATATAGCCTAAAATTGCACGCAGTTTAGCGAGATCCTTCTCAGGATCGAATCCCCCTGTCGTGATATGTCCCTCTGTCAAAGATAATAAACCGGCAATAATTCGTATCAATGTTGTTTTGCCCGCGCCATCCGGACCCACTAATCCAGTGATACAACCTTTTTTGATGCGCGCAGACACTTGAGACAAAGCAGGTGCTTCAGTTTCATCAGTCGGAAATTTTTTAACAACGCCATCCAATATGATCGCAAAATCAGATTGATTCTGACTATCATGTAATGGTTTGGCAGACATGTGGCTAACCTAATATTTTTACAGTGACAGGCATTCCCTGACGCAACTCATGATGCGGATCTTGCACAACAATCCTTAGCCTATAAACAAGTTCAGTGCGCAGATCCGTTGTTTCAACGGTTTTTGGTGTAAATTCTGCTGTTGAAGAGACAAAACCAATTTTTCCGTCATAAGATTTATCGGGTAAAGAGTCTGCCGATATTTTAACCGCAGTGCCTGGTTTGGCCTTACTAAGCTCTGTTTCTGCCACATAGGCACGCACCCACACAGGATTCACCAGTGAAACAGTGATAACAGGTGACTGAACAGCCAACATGGTGCCAGGCTCAACCACACGTGTTAATACATAGCCATCTGAGGGAGAATATAAATTCGTATCTTGTAAACGCAAATTCGATTCGGACAGTTCCGCGATAGCTTTGGCGAGATTGGCTTTAGTCTGATTAAAAGAAGATAGCGCATTTTGATAATTGTCTTCGGAAGAAGCGCCCGTGCCATGCAATCTTTTTTCGCGCAAATATACAGTTTGTGCGTAATCCAAAGACGCTTTTTGTTGATTAACGGTTGCCTCTGCTGCTTTCACTTCACGCTCGTATGGATCAGGATCGATACGCGCAATTAAATCACCCCGATGGACATCATCGCCTTCATCAACATTCAGTTCAAGCAAACGTCCGCTGACGCGAAAGCTGAGGTCTACATCACGTATGTCAACATTACCATACAAGGTTATTGGCGTATGTTTTTGCTCCCATACTGTGTAAATCCAGTATATAGCGATCAAAACAAGGCAAACAATCCCTATACGAATAGCTATATTTTTCGCTTTCATCATGTACCAATCTCTGATTTATTGCCAATTCTATGCTTAGAATCGACCTAGGTAAAGGGTTCTGCTTGGATAGTCGATGCAAATCACTATCCGATACCACCTTAGAAAGTTCTGTATATTCATAGCCTTTACAAAAGCAAATAAAACACGAGCTTTTAACCACTGAATCTTTAAAAAGGATCTATAATTATAGATGTACTCAACATAAATCTTTGACAAAAAGGAGCTGAATATGAAAACTAAATATTTATTAGCTACTCTATTTTTATGTATAGGCTTAGTGAGTGTTAGTTTATCTGGCTGCTCTTTTGGTGGGCATATTGGAACATCACAGAGAAGTGTTTCGATTGAATAATGAGAATAGATCTGTAAGCCTTTAAGAGTGTGCTTGTGCACACTTTTTTTATCGTTGCTTTCGTAACGTAGAATTTTTTTCATGTTTTAACGCGCATTTCGGTAAGTAATCACAAGGTTATGATGGCGCATAACAGTCTCATCAGCATAATATCCTTTTGGTGGATGAATCGTTTTTAGTAAGTGTTTTGGCATGCGAAATACGTGAATAGGGTCAACTGCTCTACCATTTAAAAATCATTCGAGATCCTGCTCTGACATAATTTTACTTCTCTGTAGTAGGCTCTTGTTTTCATTAGTTTTCGAGAAACATTTGTGCATTGTGTAGAAGCTTGATGAATCAGGCGACCTGGGTTTTGATTTTTTCGAAAAATCACCCTCAAAATATTTCATCATCACTCTTCTAAAAAAATATTTTCTTGGACTAATGGAAAAATTGAAGGATGGCAGCTATATGCCGTCATTCTAGATAAGTCGGAATTTATCAAAACAGTTAGTGCTCAAGTTGATCGCGGCAGGCTCTATAACGTCCTAGCGCACGAGGTATTAAAAGATATTCATTTTTCAAAATCCAAAGCTGTCTATTTGCTAATAGACAAAAGCCAAAACGAGAAAGGCATCCAAGAGTTCAATAACTATCTTCGAATATGGGTATCAAACAGTATCATATAATCTCAAATATGATCATTAACTATTGATAAGTAATAATATTTATATCCAATCTGCTTTCATTATTACAACATCAATTCTACTTGCCATTTCAAAATACAAATGCAAGTATCAATAAAGTGTGTTTTTCTACAGAATCAAGCTTCTAGCAGGGACAATCTTGATAGTCACCGTTTGATGTCATTTGCGTTTGGATTAACTGAGAAAGCTAAAAAAGGAAAAATTCGGCAATGGACACAAAAACGCTTCCTGCAGAACTTCTACATAAGATAAATGCTTACTGGCGTGCTGCCAACTATTTGTCGGTTGGCCAAATCTATCTTTATGATAATCCCCTACTGAAGAAGCCATTGGAATTATCCCATGTCAAACCACTGGTGGTTGGACACTGGGGCACCACGCCGGGCCAAAATTTCATTTATGTACATTTGAATCGAGTCATCAAGAAGTATGACTTGAATATGTTTTATATCGCGGGTCCTGGTCACGGTGGTCCTGCATTAGTTGGTAATACTTATCTCGAAGGAACGTACAGTGAAATTTATCCCGACATCAGCCAAGACGAAGTTGGGATGAAAAAGTTATTCACGCAATTCTCGTTTCCCGGCGGGATTTCTAGTCATGTTGCGCCGACAACGCCAGGCTCGATTCACGAAGGCGGAGAGCTAGGCTACTCACTCAGTCATGCGTTTGGCGCTGCGTTTGACAATCCAGACTTGATTGTTGCTTGCATCATAGGCGATGGTGAAGCAGAAACTGGCCCCCTCGCAACCTCATGGCAATCCAACAAACTTCTCAATCCAATTACTGATGGCGCCGTATTACCAATCCTGCATCTCAATGGCTACAAAATTAGTAACCCTACCGTTTTAGCGCGCATTGAACAGGAAGAACTAGAAAAATTTCTACAAGGCTGTGGTTGGACACCCTACTTTGTTGAAGGTGATGTACCAGAAAAGATGCATGAACTCATGGCTAGCACGTTAGAAACTGTAATTGAAAACATCCGCGAAATCCAAAGCAATGCACGGAACAAGAATAACACGACGCGGCCACGTTGGCCGATGATTGTCTTAAAGTCACCTAAAGGATGGACAGGACCTAAAGTTGTTGACGGTTTGAAAATTGAGGGAACGTTTCGAGCACACCAAGTCCCTCTTCTCGTAGATGCAGAGCATCCCGATCATGTTAAGCTGCTTGAAAGCTGGATGAAGAGTTATAAAGCAGAAGAGTTGTTCGATAAAAATGGTCGACTCATTCCTGAATTGGCTGAACTCGCTCCGAGTGGCAATCGGCGGATGGGCGCCAATCCTCACGCCAATGGTGGCATTCTGTTACGTGATTTAGAAATGCCAGATTTTCATGTACATGCGGTGAAGGTCCCGTCACCTGGTGCCGTTACTGCTGAAGATACGCTTGTACTCGGTAATTTTCTGCGTGATGTTGCGGCGCTTAATCAAGATCTTCGCAATTTCCGGATCTTCGGTCCAGATGAAACACTCTCGAATTTATTGGGTGCAGTTTTTGAATGTACTAACCGACAGTGGGATGCTCTTGAAGTAAAAAATGACGAATTCCTCGCACCATCTGGACGTGTTCTTGACTCGATGCTCAGTGAACATCAGTGTGAAGGTTGGTTGGAAGGATATTTGCTAACAGGAAGACATGGTCTGTTCAATAGCTACGAAGCATTTATTCGCATCGTCGACTCCATGTTCAGTCAACATGCAAAATGGTTAAAAGTATGTTTGGAACTACCTTGGCGCCGGAAGATTTCATCATTGAACTATTTGCTTGCTTCTCACGTCTGGCAGCAAGATCACAATGGTTTCACTCATCAGGATCCCGGTTTCCTCGATCACGTCGTTAACAAAAAAGCTGATATCGTGCGTCTTTACCTACCGCCCGATGCCAATTGTTTGCTTTCTGTTTTTGATCACTGTCTGCGTAGCCGAAACTACGTCAATGTAGTTGTGGCTGGCAAGCATCCACTTCCACAATGGCTGAATATGGATGCCGCTGTTGTGCATTGCACGGAAGGGATAGGCACTTGGCAGTGGGCTAGCAACGACAGAGATTCCGAACCGGATATCGTGATGGCCTGCTGTGGCGATACACCGACGCTTGAAATTCTCGCCGCTGTTTCCATTCTGCGAGAGCATTTGACCGATCTGAAAGTTCGGGTGATCAATGTCGTTGATTTAATGAGACTGCAATCGGCGAGCGAACATCCGCATGGACTAAGTGACACGAATTACGATTCGCTTTTCACTAAAGATAAACACATCGTCTTCGGTTTCCATGGGTATCCATCGCTAGTTCACCGGTTAACCTATCGTCGGAATAATCGCAATCTCCATGTCAGAGGTTATATAGAAGAAGGTACCATCACAACACCTTTCGATTTGAGGGTGCAGAACAAGTTGGATCGCTTTCACTTAGTGCAAGATGTCATTGATCGCCTGCCGCAGTTAGGTGCTAAGGGAGCCTACCTGAAGCAAATGATGCAGGATAAGCTTGTCGAGCATAAACAATATATCGACAAACATGGCAAAGATATGCCAGAAATTCTGAACTGGAAGTGGAGCATGCCCTCTTAGGAGAATCATAATATGGAACAAAAGCCTGATGCCAAGAACAACCTGCAAAAGCTGCCGTTAGATGTTGTTGAGAAAAAATTAGAAACATCAAAAGATGGTCTCAGCCAAGCCGAGGCACAAAAACGTTTAACACAATATGGGCCTAATGAGATTGAAGAAAAGAAAGTTAATCCTATCCTGAAATTCCTCAGCTATTTTTGGGGGCCTATTCCCTGGATGATCGAAATAGCGGTGATTTTGTCAGGTGTCGTTAGACACTGGCCGGATTTTTTTATCATCCTTCTTCTACTTTTTTCCAATGCCGTGGTGGGATTCTGGGAAGAGCACGCAGCAGGCAACGCTATTGCTGCGCTAAAAGCTAGACTAGCAATTAAGGCCAGAGTCAAACGTGATGGAAAATGGGTTACGCCAGCTGCGCGCGAATTGGTACCGGGTGATATTATTCGCATGCGACTCGGTGACATTGTACCAGCTGATGCGCGTTTACTGGATGGTGATCCAATAGAGGTAGATCAATCCGCACTGACAGGAGAATCACTGCCTGTCACGAAAAAATCCAGTGAAGCAGTCTTTTCAGGTTCTATCATTCGTCAAGGTGAAATCAGTGCACTCGTCTATGCGACGGGTGAGAACACTTATTTTGGTAAAACAGCAGAATTGGTTGAGGAAGCACACACCGTCAGCCATTTTCAACGAGCCGTGCTCAAAATTGGTAATTACTTAATACTCCTTGCAGTGGTTCTGGTAGCAATAATTATTACGGTTGCGCTCTTCCGTGGCGACCCCCTTCTCACCACCTTGCAATTCGCTTTAGTGCTCACTGTGGCTGCGATTCCTGTGGCGATGCCAACAGTGTTATCAGTAACGATGGCAGTCGGCGCGCGTTTACTCGCTAAGAAAGAAGCGATAGTGACACGGTTAG
>CAJCIZ010000108.1 GCA_903970525.1 Myxococcales bacterium
TTACCTGCTATAGCAGGTAAAACTCTCCTGCCACTATTCTACTGCAGCCAATTTTTTATAGCTGTTCAGCCATATTATCAATTTATGGCTGAACAGCTACAATCTTATTTTACCCGCTATAGAGGGTAAACTTGATTTTACCCGTTATAGCGGGTAAAATCAATCCTACCCGTTATAGCGGGTAAAACCCCTCCCCAGCTCAGGAGTTCGTCATTATGCTTATTCGCTCACCTAGAGAATTGGCTTTGCTTGTCATTAACCAACGCAAAAAACTTGAATTAAGCCAAGCAGATGTTGGCAAACTAGTTGGATTAAAACAACAAACAGTCTCTGAATTTGAAATTAAACCAGAGAGCACACAGTTAGACACGTTATTTCGTATTCTGTCAGCTGTTAAGTTAGACATGACGATATTAGCAAAAGACAAAACCAGTAAGACGGAAACACAATGGAAGGAAGAGTGGTAATGATGAAAACTCGGAATCGTATTTTGAATATATTAATGAATGGCATTCTAGTTGGTAAACTAGAAAAAACCACTTCGGGTGGCCTGACATTTATTTATGATCAAACGTGGTTACAGACGCCTGGTGCGCGTCCGATTTCATTATCTTTGCCATTAGTGGCGGAACAGTTCTCAGGCGATATAGTGTATAATTTTTTTGATAATTTGCTCCCAGATAATTCTCAAATACGATCACGTATACAAAGCCGTTTTCGCATTCCTACGGATCAACCGTTTGATTTGCTAGCTAGTATAGGTAAAGATTGCGTTGGTGCTATACAAATTCTTGATGATGAAAGAATAAATACTGCTCACGAAATTCTTTTTCATCCTCTAAAAGAAAAAGAAATTGCATTAATATTGCGAAATACACAGAGTTACCCGCTGGGAATGTCAGATAATGGCACTGAATTCAGAATCTCAATTGCTGGCGCGCAAGAAAAAACGGCTTTTTTATATTGGAAAGACAAATGGAATAGACCTCTAGGAACAACTCCTACCACTCATATTTTTAAATTACCTATTGGCTATATTCAACATCAACAAATGGATTTGAGTGATAGCTGTGAAAATGAATGGCTGTGCTCACAAATTACTGCCGCGTTTGGATTGCCTGTAGCGCAATGTGAAGTTCAACACTTCGAAGATGTCAAAGCATTGATTGTTGAAAGATTCGATCGCAGATTATCAAGCGACGGAAGTTGGCTCATGCGTTTACCGCAGGAAGATACATGCCAAGCACTTGGCATTTCACCAAATTTAAAATATCAGTCTGATGGTGGGCCGGGTATTGAAAGTATTATGCGTCTGCTATTAGGCTCCACTGACCCCACAAAAGATCGCGATATATTTTTTGGCGCACAGGTTTTATTTTGGTTATTAGCTGCAATCGATGGTCATGCAAAAAACTTCAGTCTACACATTGAAGCGGGTGGAAAATATCAATTAGCTCCGCTCTATGACATTATATCTGCACATCCCTTGCTAGCAAATAAACAACTACAAGCAAGAAAAATCAAAATGGCAATGGCGCTGAAAGGGAAAAATAATCATTATCACTGGCATGACATGCAACGTAGGTATTTTTTAGAAACAGCAAAGAGTGCTAATTACTCAGTACAAAGAGCTGAAGATATTCTTGATGAAATGCTTGAAAAAGTTGAGAGGGTCATAGAGCAAGTATCAGATAATCTTCCTAAGAGATTTCCGAGCAAGATATATCAGCCAGTATTTGATGGTATGTTGTTAGCAAAGCGCAAACTACTAAAGAATTCATAATATTGCTAAGAATTGATGTATAAATCTAGTAATGATAGAATTGCGTCTCTTTAGTCATTGCAAAACGCGAGACCCAGTTAAATGCAAAAAAAATCAGTCAGCCTAGAAAAAGCCCGTCTTTATATCGAGCAAATGGATTTGGATTATATTGTTGAAGCCATGTGTGCCACAGACTATCCTTTGCCAAGATGGAATGCGGCTGATGCGGCGCATTGTTTGAAACTCTATAAGAATTTTCTATGGCTACAAAAAAAATATCATCCTGAATTCTTAGTTCCCACGCGTGAAATAGATGAATTTTGGCATAATCATATTTTAGTTACTAAGAAATATTTTGAAGATTGTGAAAATATTTTTGGTCATTATTTACATCATGAGCCCGCATCGCCGAATGAAGATCCACAAACATTGGTAGAGAATTATTTGAAAACAAAACAATATTATTTGGATGAGTTTGGTGTGCCGCTAGATTTGGTTGTCAGTTAACGTCATTGCTTCGCTCGCGCTCGCAATGAAGGGCTGATGTTGATATTCTTATAACTGTTCCTTCTGACCATTTTGATAAACTAAAAACACATCACCATCCTGGCTATCAATTTTTTCTAATGGAAAAGCTTTTTTAACTTCTTCAACATTGATTTTGCTGCCTAACCATTCTATTTCCATGACTTTTGCATCGTTGTAATTACTGTGTTCATCAACTAAGTGCAATGAAAAAGCTTGATTGTAAAGAGAAGGGAGCTTGTCGTGCAACGTGTTAATTACTTCTGCAATGCTAGGCTGGTGAGAAGTGAATGTCACAGTAATATCACCAATCGTTGATGAATTTGGAATAAACACAGCTACGCTGTCTTGATTCAACGAGATAGCTAATTCCTTTGCGATAGAAAAGATTTTATCTTGTGAAATATCTTGTTGCGGAGAGGTCGTAAAACGATCTGTATTATCCGCCGTGATATTTTGATCGCTAGACATGCGGTAAGTTCCTAGAATGTCTTCAAATCTTCCCTGTTCGATGTGATTTTTTTCCAATACATCGATGATAGCGTTTTCCAGGCTTTTTTGCTCTTTACCGATTAATCTATCGTATGCCGTTTGTATGTCGATTTCTTTTGTATTGTTTGAGGCGAAAAATTCAATAGAAGAATTTGGATTGGCAAAAGCAAGATTCGCCGTCAAAAACAAACAAGAAATCAATGAGATGCCGCCAAATTTAATCATATTCATGTGAGATGTCCCCTTGTTTACTGTGGATTATTCAGAGCTAATGAAACGTAGTTATCTTGTACTTCATTGTTTTCATTCACTCTTTCCGCCTGTCTTCTTGAGCGGCAAAGACCAGCTATGCAGCAAAGTGTAGTGAGCATCGCACCACCGCTTATATAAGCCATTGTTAATAGTGCAAAATTGTAGACAGAATGATCATCACTAGCTTGGTGCGCAGCGCCCGTGCTAGAACCCGCAAAATTAAGGCTAGATGCATTAAAAAATCGTAAATTCATGGTTATTTCCTCGTTTTGTGTCATGGAAATAGCAGTGTAAATTAAACCTACAATTATTGTAAGTACGCACAATAATGTGGTATAGTATCAAAAATGATACTATTGGAGATGTGTAATGGCTGTACAGAAAAGTAGGCGGACTAATCAATGTCATTATGGCTGTGCAGTTGAAGCCGCTTTAGATGTGATTGGCAACAAATGGAAAGGTGTTGTTTTATTTCACTTATTAGAAGGCACAAAACGATTTAATGAATTGCGACGCTTAATTCCTAGCGTGACGCAACGTATGTTGACATTGCAGTTACGCGAACTTGAAAAAGATGCCGTGATTACACGAAAAGTATATGCAGAAGTCCCGCCCAAAGTAGAATATTCTCTGACGACATTTGGTCGTGAATTAGAACCCTTGTTATATTCTTTGAGAGAATGGGGAAACCGCATTATGCAGCGGGAAGTGGAATAAAATCACAATTTACCTTTTCGTGTGGGAGATGGTTTTTTATCTTTGTCAGGAGGTGTTTTTTCTTCTTGTGCTAACTTACTTTGTAAGCTTTTTCCATGTAGTGCTAATTGTGGATTATGCTGAAGCTTTTTGATTGCCGTTAATTTTTCCGTTAGGATTTTTGAATTTGAGCTGTCAATAGTCAATGAATAATGAGAAAAATCATCATTTTCCTCTAATGCCATATTAATACCTTCTTGTAGTGCGCTAGAAAAATCAAAATCAATCCCTAATTTTTTAGCCCACTCAACAAATTTAATAGCATCATCATAACTAGTAAAAGTGTAGAGAGTGTTTTTCGACGAATCATGGGTGAGATAAAATAAGGTGTCTGAGGCTTCATCAGGGAAGCGTACGGTGATCTTTTCGGGAGAGGTATCATGATTAGAATGCATTGATTTTCCTTAAAAAAAGTACACCATATATTTATAAATAGTCTATATTTCAATATTTGTAAAGAAAGAAGTGGGTTGATCTGAAGAAAGAGTTAGTGTATTCTATGCACAGTTTTAGCTAAATAAAAGGTATCCCGCCAATGCGCATGTAATTTCCAAAAATAGTGCGATTAACTAATAGGTTAATCATCAGATTCAACCCATATTTTGGAAATATTATCATGACGCATTTTAACGTACTCATCCATCAGATGAGTTTCACTTTACCCACCGGCAAGTCTATTTTTAATAATTTGACTCTCACGCTCGCTAAGCAAAAAATCGGTTTAGTGGGTAGAAACGGTGTTGGTAAATCTACACTCATCAAACTTATCATGGGAGAACTGCATCCCAGTACCGGCAGCATTTATACGGATAGTAAACTGGCTTATGTCCCACAGCAAGTTTCATTACCAGAGCATTTGACTGTTGCCGATGTCTTTGGCTATGGTCATAAAATCATGGCACTACAGCGTGTTATTAGTGGTAGCACAGACGAAAATGATTTTGTGATTTTGAATGAAGAGTGGGAAATTGAAGACCGTTTACAAAGACAATTATCAGTATTTGGATTGCAATATCTGCCATTTAACAGACCATTACAGCAATTAAGCGGTGGTGAAGTGACACGCTTGATGTTGTCTAAGGCTTTTTGTTCAGATGCTGATTTTCTTTTATTAGATGAGCCGACTAACCATCTTGATTACGCAGTGAGAGAACAGCTCTATGCCGCCATAAAAAAATGGCAGGGCGGCTTAATCATTATCAGTCATGACAGAACACTCTTAAATTTAATGGAAGAGATTGTTGAGTTGACATCACTAGGGGTTTCTAACTACGGTGGAAATTACGATGATTATGCTCAGCAAAAAGCAATTGAAGATCAGGCGAATCAGCAGCATTTGCAAGATGCTAAAAAGTTCATCCAAAAATCAAAGTCCTCTGTGCAAGCATCATATGAAAAGCATGAGCAGAAGCAATCATACGGACGTGAATTAAGGCGCAGCGGCAAAATAGATAAATTAGCCGCAAATTCTAAAAAAGGCCGCAGTGAGCGTACGCAAAGCAAAATGTTGATTAAAGAACAACGCATGATAGAGCAAGCTGAATCTCAGTTAAAGCAGGCGCAAGAGAAAATTGAAATCAATGAAGAAATTCACATAGATCTTCCAGAAACAAAAGTACCCAATGGGAAAATGATTTTAGAAATAGATCAATTAAGTTTTTCTTATCATGAAGCATCAAGAATAATCGATCAATTTGATTTAATTTTGCAAGGACCAGAGCGTATCGCGCTATCAGGCGATAATGGTAGTGGTAAAACGACTCTCATTAAATTGGTTTTAGGTGAGTTGCCGCTTCAGGCTGGGACTATTCATCACGGCACAAATTACATTTCTTATCTGGACCAAAATGCAAGTTTACTGAATCCGCAAATGACAATATTAGAAAATTTTATGCGCCTAAATCCCGATGCAACTGAAAATGATTCACGCAGTGCTTTGGCACAGTTTTTATTTAGAAATGTCTCATCACAAATACAGGTTCAGCATCTGAGTGGAGGCGAAAAATTAAGAGCGTTATTAGCTAGTGTGCTCATGGCGAAACATCCACCACAGTTGCTTATTTTAGATGAACCGACCAATCATTTGGATTTGCATAGCATAAGAAGTATAGAGTTAGCTTTGAAAAATTATCAGGGTGCGATGATAGTCATTTCACACGACAAAGTATTTTTAAAAAATGTCGGTATTGAAAGAGTGATCAGTGCGCCATTTAAAAAGTAATTAAAGGGTTCAACAGCAAGTCAAGGTTAAATTCAATACAATACTCGTTAGAGTAGATGTTATCGAAATACAAAATCCAGGTATAACTCTGCTATGCATTTGATTAATTTAAACTGTGTGCGGAAAAACGGTCTGCCAAAGAAAGATTTATTAAAAGTTTTGAAAATAAAACACTGACTCGGCATCAATTAACAAAACTATTTAGCATGCAAAACAATACTGGCAATGTGGAAGCCTTGGGAGACTATATTGCAAAGCAATTTCATCTCATCGAAATTATACTCTGCAATTTGCTTATGCAATCACGGGCGGAAAATTTAAACAAATCATCTCTACAGATCGTTTGGTCAGAGCACTCTCTGATGCGAGCGCAGACACAGAAGAAAAAGCCTTATCATTATATGGCGTATGATATTCTAATAATCGATCGCCAATACCGTCCGTACAACTTTCTTTAACAACAGCTTTAACCGATGAAGAAAAATATTCAAATGATCGCAAATGGTTATCACTCAGACCCTATGTCAGTGGATTCGAACAAATTGAAGAAGTAGATAGAATTTTATGTTATTTCTCAAGAATTAAATTAAATGAAGATAGAGCCACAGCCAATGTCACGAGGCAACGCGTTTTGAAGATTTTCGATACATGATTGCGTTTAGTGTGTCTAAAGAAAAACGTAACAACGCATTGTTAGAAGATTCTGGTAAAGACGATGCGCGTGAACAGTTAGGGGATCTCTATATAGAAGAAAAGCGTAGTACGAATCTCAGTATGCGCAAAATGATTAAAGGGTTAGAAAAATATTCTGCTGTTATTGAAAGCAGCGGTCTTACGCAGGATCAAAAAGATCAGCGTGTAGAAACATTGACTCAAGAACCACTCAGAATCTAGTGACTGTTTCTCGTAACGGTAGGCGATCAACATAGGATGTCATTGCGAGCGAGAGCAAAGCAATCCAGGTTTTCATGTTTCTGATAGAAGGACATTAATGCCTGGATTGCTTTGCTCTCGCTCGCAATGACGTTGACAAATCGCTTGCGCGTCGATGACAAAAGACTAATGTTGTCCTTGCATCCCATGATGCTCATCTTTCTTTGCTTTGCAATCAGCAACATCATCAGCGCCGATCGTGACACCGTTGACAGCTTGACCTTGCAGTAAAGGCATCATGCAGTTTTTATAAAGACCTTTTCCGTCTTTTGCGCCGCCTTTAATAAAGCCAGCTGCTTTGCATGCGTCTTCTATTTTTTTGCAAGGATGATGTTCACCACGATTACCGTGCATTTCGTTTCCTTGAGATCCTGCTTGTGGGGTAGCGCCAGCGGGTGTTGTGCTAGGTGTTTGTGCCCATGCAGCTATGCTCATCATTGTTAAACTAATCAATAACATTTTTTTCATAACATCCTCCGTGAGTTTGAGTGACTATCTTATCATCATGATGCCACACGATCCAGTGTGCCTAAACTGAGTGTGAAACCAATGTTAAAAACAGGTGTATTTAAGCTATCTTGTAGCGCTTTGATTTCGCTTACACTCGCTTGAACGCCAAAAGCGTCTGTTAACGCATAATGCAATCCCACCACAGGTTCAATGATCGCGCCCCCTGACACTTTTAGGGCGCCGCCAC
>CAJCIZ010000109.1 GCA_903970525.1 Myxococcales bacterium
GCTGCTGCAAGCCCAACAACTGGCGCAGCTAATACGATGAACCCTGCGACACCCGCACCTAGTACGACAACTTCTACAACAACAACGACTACACCTGTAACAACACCAGCTGCAGGTGCTACGGCTGGCGCGGCGGCAGGAGCAGCAGCGGGTGCAGGGGCTGGCACAGCAGTCACAACACCCAGCATAACCACACCGACGGCTCTCCCAACACCTAGCCAACCAACAAGCACAGGCGTTAGCGGTACAGCTCCTAGCGCGGGCATGAGTGGAACGGCACCAAGTGCTGGCATGAGCGGAACAGCACCCAGCACAGGCATGAGCGACACAGGACCTAGCCCTGCGATGAGTGGAACAGCACCAAGCCCATAATCAACTCACTGTCATGCCAGCGTGCTTTTAGCTGGCATCCAGCCCTTAGTGTACCCCGACCTTGCCTGTATAACGGAATGATGAATGCCAGCTAAAAACACGCTGGCATGACAGGATCGAAAAACATCTTGTGTAGATACCAATGCTACAACTATTCGGATATCACTCCTCGCTTTTTTTCATTTTCTAAAAACGACATGAGTTGCGCTTCACTCACCTGAGAAGTCTTCACAGCGACACCAATACTTTTTAATAAAATCAAATTGAGTTTGCCGGCGTGGATTTTTTTGTCTTGGCGCATAGTGCGTATAAAATCAGCCGCGCTCGGAAAATCAAATACTGTCTTCACTAAATTTGCCTGAGCTAATAATTGTAAAATACGCGTAACATCTTTGCTGGTTAACCAACCCAATTCTGCCGATAATTTTGTTGCCAGTGCTATGCCTATTGCGACAGCTTCGCCGTGTAAGATAACTTGGTATTCATTGGCTGTTTCCAGCGCATGACCAAATGTATGCCCTAAATTTAAAATGTGGCGCAGCCCTAAATCCTTTTCATCTTGCTGAACAACTTGCGCTTTGAGCGCGGCACAAGTAGCGATTGCGTGCTGTAACGTTTTATTTTCTTTCGCAAGCAGCGCAGACATATTTTTTTCTAGCCATACAAAAAATGTTGCATCACACACCAAGCCATATTTAATAACTTCTGCCAATCCTGCAATAAATTCTCGCTCGGGCAACGTTTTCAAAAAATTCACATCTGAGATCACACAACTTGGCTGATAAATAACACCCATTTTATTTTTGCCTGTCGCATGATTGACTGCTGTTTTTCCACCTATCGCTGCATCAACTTGCGCAACCAACGACGTTGGAATTTGAATAAAATTCGTGCCGCGCTGATAACACGCCGCTGCAAATCCAGTGATATCACCAATCATGCCGCCACCCAAAGCAATTAAAGTAGTTGATCGCTCATGATTGTGCGCAATCAAAGCATCAAGAATTTTTAGCCATTGTTCAATTGTTTTATATTGCTCCCCCTGTGGGAGCGTGATCACATCACATTGATAATCGCTCAAGAGAGCTTGCAAGGGTTTGAGATAATGTTCTGCGATAGTATCTTGCGTGACTATCATCACTTGATGACCCGTAATGTGTGGAATTAACACATCAGGTTGTGATAACAAGTTTTCGCCTACGTAAATGTGACAAGATTGTTTATCGAAATGCAGCGCGGTGGATTGATAAATCACTTTCTGTACTCTGCTAACCAATTCAAAATATCATCGGCCACTGCGCTCACAGAACGATGATCGGTGTGCACCGTGAAATCAGCCATCGCTTCATAATGCGGCTGTCTTTCCTCTTGGAGTTTTTGCAAAACCTCTTGCCGGTTTTGTACGCGCAATAAAGGTCTGCGGCTTTCATTCACAACGCGTGGTTCTTGGTGTTCCAACGAGACGGATAAATAAATAACAATCCCTCGGGCTACCAAATGCTCTCTATTCTCTGGTTCAATAATGGTGCCACCGCCTGTGGCTAAGACGATATTGGCATATTGCGTAACCTCAGCAACGACTGCCGCCTCGCGACGACGAAAACCTTCTTCGCCTTCTTTATCAAAAATCCAGCCTAAATCTACCCCGGTGCGTTTTTCGATTTCCTCATCGGAATCATAAAAATCCAAGCCTAACTGCTTGGCCAGGTATTTACCTACACTGCTTTTCCCTGCGCCCATAGGGCCCACCAGAAAAAGATTGTTGTTTTTTATTTTATTCATAATATTTTCGGTGTGACAAAAATCAATAATTCACGTTTATTCTCTTTCGCATTTTGCTGCTGAAACAGCAAACCCACAAGTGGAATTTTACCTAAAAACGGTATGCGTTGCTCATCATGTTCTTTATTTAGCTCATAAATTCCTCCTAAGACTAGTGTTTGGCCGCTTTTGACAAGAAGTCGGGTCGTCATTTGCCTCGTACTGATGGCGGGCACGCCTAAGACAATGCGGCTGCTGGGCCTATCTTGGTTGATTTGCAACTCTAGCAACACTTGCTGTCCCGGCATAATTTGCGGCGTCACTTTGAGACTCAACACTGCTTTTTTAAATGCGATACCGGTACCGCCGCTTAAACTCACTTCCTGATAAGGGATTTCTTCACCCGACTCGATGGAAGCGGTTTGTTGATTAGCGGTGAATAAACTTGGGCTGGAAATTAATTCTCCACGCCCTTCATTTTCCATCGCAACCAAAGCAGCATCTAACAGTGAGCCATCGGCTAACTTTGCAACCGCTAAACTATACCGAGCCGCTCGCGAAACGTTTTCTGATACCGCATGTGTCTCTTTATCGACAGGCGAGTTGTGAACAGAAAAGTTGATGCCCAGCTCGCGCTCATAATCACTGTCTACGCTGGCTAAGTGCGCTTCAATCTGGATTTGTTGCACGGGAATATCAAATTGCTGAATCAAGCTTTTCGTCAACGCAATATGACTTGCCAGATCTTGCACATATAATTTATTCGTTCTCGAATCTACCCTGATATGACCACGTTTGCTTAACAATGAATAATTACTGTCTTGCAGTAAATGTGCGATGTCTTCTGCTTTAGCGTAATGAATTTGCCAGGTGTGCATTTGTAAAGGCGCTGCATTCTCAACAGCTTCTTGTAATTTCATTTCTTCTTGTTTGTGCCGCATGAATGCGTTGCGCGGTGTAATAGTCCAAACTGAACCACTACGAGATTGCGTGAGATTTTGCGATGTCATTAATAAATCTATGACTTCATTGGGTGGAACATCCTGCAAATGCAGTGATACAGTGCCTTTCACGCCTGGCGCTATCATGATATTAAAGTGCATGAATTTTGCGATGAGGCGCAACGCTTCCGTTAATTTAATGTTTTCTAAATCCAATGATAATTGTTGCGTGTGGTTAAAATCAGGATTGGCAATTTTGACATGGGGAATCTCGTGACATTCGCCATTAGGTGATTTCAGTATGCCCCAGGTGCGACTTCCTAGATGCAAATAGCCTGCCAGCTGCTGCGGAGGTGCATGTATAGTAGGCTGCGCAGATTGAATGGCTTGTTTGTGCGATTGTTTTGCCTGGATTTTTTCTTGGCTTTCTTTGTAACATTCACAAAGCAGGCACACACACAAAATCACAGCCGCGCATACAATGCCATACAATATTTTTTGTTTATTTTGTTTTGCACGCAACAACTGACGCCATGGCAGCAAATTGATTTCTACCATACAGGCAAACTCCGCATCGCTAATCCACAACTCACCGAAAATTGCGTGGCAACTTGCTGCCATTGTTGTGTGTTAAGTGAAGAAGCTATCTGCAACTGTTGAAATTCAATAGTTTCCGCAACAAATCGTTGTTTGGCATAACTATCAACATCAACAATTTTGACAGACAATCCGGCTTGTTCAGCAATCGTGAGATAGGTATTCACCTGCTCGCTGGATGCGCCAACCAATAACACTTCTTGAACCTCACTGAATCCCGCATCCATTTCCACAAAATCAAAATGCAAATCCTCTGTGACCGCCGGAAAATAATGCGTAAGATTTGCAGCAATTTCTGCTTCACGCTCTAGCGGTCTGAGTGCAGCAGACATTTTTATGCGCTGACTTAGGACGCTCTGACTGGGCAATGCAATAGCGGCACAGCATCCTTGTGATTTTGTTTTTTTAACTAGCTGCGTGACTAGAGATTGCACTAAGCGAAATTGTTTTATCTTGCCATTCAAAATAGCTTCTGATGGCAATGTTACGCTCGCAAAATCTTCAAGAATAAATCCTGATTTTGCACGTTGAATTCGTGTTAAGCGAATGGCATCCGGCTGGATGTCTAATCCAACTGAATGCTTAGGCTTTTTCTTTAAAAAAGAAAACATGGTTTTTATCCTGTGAGGCATGGAAAAAGGTCAGTCATAGCGCTAATAAAGGCCGCTGACTAGGCTAATCAATCGTGAAATGGTGGCAGAATAGCGAAATATTGCTACACAATAGGCAGGAAATGTTACGATTTTGGGAGAGTTTAGAGTATAATGCGGCGGTTTAACGATTTAGCTTAATATAGTCGCCAGTTTTATAGTAAAATTCAAGTTCTTTTTATAAAGGTTAGACAAAATTCGTATATGAGACATTTCGTTTTTCGCTTCATCAGAAAATTATTAGTGACACTTTTTGTTGCCTTCATCGCCGTGACAGCGGGTGTTTTGTATTATATTGAATTTGAATTGGCTGATGTGGGTGAGCTTAACACTGTACAGCTGCAGGTTCCTTTACAAATCTTTACCCATGACGGCAAACTCATGGCGGAATATGGCGAGAGACGACGCATTCCTATTCCTTATGCCCAAATTCCAAAACAGTTAATTGACGCCGTACTCGCGACGGAAGACCAACGATATTTCCAACATCCTGGCATAGATATTCCCGGCTTGGTTCGCGCAACCTTTAAACTGATTGCCACCGGCAAAAAAGAACAAGGGGGCAGCACTATTACGATGCAAGTCGCGCGTAGCTTTTATCTGAACCCTCATAAAACCTTCGGACGAAAATTACGTGAAATTTTATTGGCACTGAAAATCGACCACACACTGAGTAAACAAAAAATTCTTGAGCTTTATCTCAACAAAATATTTTTAGGTAACCGTGCTTATGGTGTTGCCGCAGCTGCAGAAGTTTATTACGGCAAGAAAATAGATCAACTTTCGCTAGATCAATACGCCATGCTAGCCGGCTTACCGAAAGCACCTTCTGCATTGAATCCTATTTCCAATCCTGAGGCCGCAAGAAAACGTCGTGACCATGTGTTATCACGCATGTTGGAACTGGGTTACATCGATCAAGCCGCTTATCAAAAAGCACTGAAAGCGCCTTTAGGTGCGAGCTATCATGATTTACAAACTCAAGTCAAAGCGCCTTATGCAGCAGAATTAGTACGCCAACAATTAGAAGAAATGTATGGCGACTCGATTTACACTGATGGATTTAACGTTTACACAACCATTGACAGTCGCTTGCAAAACATTGCCAATCTCAGCGTTCACGATGGATTAATCGGTTATGATCAACGCCATGGTTATCGCGGTCCAGAACAAAATCTCGGTGTGCCCGATTTAAAACACATGATGACTTGGGAAAAGACTTTACGTCGCATACCCGCGCTGAATGGTCTTGAACCCGCTGCCGTCATCGAAATGAGCAATCAATCTGTCACTGCCTTGCGCGCAAATGGTTCTATCATCACGATTCCATGGACAGGGTTGTCGTGGGCTCGCAAACAAATTAACGCAGATTATCTCGGCAGAATGCCTAGAAAAGCCGGCGATATTCTGAAGATTGGTGATGTGATTCGCATCGCACACACTGACAATAACTGGCGTCTTGCACAAATTCCTAAAGCAGAAGCTGGCATGGTCACACTCAATCCACAAGATGGTGAATTACTCGCTTTAGTCGGCGGTTTTGACTTCCAAAACAGTAAATTCAATCGCATTACGAATGCGTTACGCCAACCGGGCTCTAGCTTTAAACCTTTTATTTATTCTGCTGCTTTGGAAAAAGGTTACACGCTAGCAACCGTCATTAACGATGCGCCTATTATTATTGAAAACACGGATAATAGTATTTGGCGGCCACAAAATGATAAACACAAATTTTATGGCCCCACGCGCTTGCGTAATGCTTTAGTGCATTCGCTTAACTTAGTCTCTGTGCGATTAATGGGATTGATTGGTGCGCCATACGCTGTCAGTTACGCAACGCGTTTTGGTTTCTCTGCTGCACAACTGCCACCGACTTTATCACTCGCGTTAGGATCTGCCTCTGTGACTCCGCTGGATATGGCTGCTGGGTATGCTGTGTTTGCCAATAGCGGATATAAAGTCGCTCCATACATCATCGATAATATTCGTAATACGCAAGGACAAGTGTTGTATCAAGCTAAACCTTTAGCAGCCTGTCCCGCTTGCGCGCCAGATCCTACACCTGTTGATCCTAAAAATCCTGCAACCGATTTAGGACATGCGCCGCGCGTGATTAGTGCGAGAAATGCTTATTTGATTACCTCTGCGTTGCATGATGTGATTCAGTTAGGCACGGGGAAAGAAGCACGCAGTTTGAATCGCCCTGATTTAGCGGGCAAAACAGGAACCACGAATAATCAAATTGATGCTTGGTTTATTGGCTATAACAGTGATTTAGTGACGCTGGCATGGGTGGGTTTCGACCAACCGCAATCGTTACATGAATATGGCGCACAAGCCGCATTACCTCTCTGGATGCAATTTATGGAAGCGGCATTGCGTGGCAAACCTGAACATACGCAAGACCAACCACAAGGTGTTGTGAGTGTACGCATTGATCCTATGACAGGCGCACGTGCTGATGCAGATGATCCAAATGCTATTTTTGAATACTTCATGGAACCTTATGTGCCTAGCGAGAATCAAGATTCTGCGCCGGGTGAACCTATTCAAAATAATCAAACTACGCCACAGAATGGTGGGATTTACTAGTGACTGCGGCTAATGACTGGGGTCCCGTCACTGGAAAAATTTTTTCGTGCTCGCAAGCTGCGCGCGAAAAGGAATTTTCCCAGTGCCACCCCCTCTCCGTAGTAACCCAAAAACGATTTTATAAAAGCCTTCGCTCTATAAATGCTGTCATCCCCCTCTGCGCGGGAATGACAGCGCGAAGGAAACTACACTATTTTCAACCCAAGCTGCTTTAACAACAATTCGTCTTCGTCGCTCAGCAACGCATCTTGTATCGTAATATAAGCGAACTCATGTCGTTCGTTAAAATTATTTCTTAACTCATCAAATGCGTTTGCATTAGCTCCCAAAGATTTTTTCCATTGTGCCATCGTGTTACGAGGATCATATATTTTTAAAATCACTTCTCGCCAATCGACTTTTTTATTCTGAAATGAAATCGTCAGTGTTGGATAAGCGACAGATACTTTTTGCTTTGGGGAAATAATGTTTTGCTGACACATAGCGTGATAAATCATCTCCAGTCCGCGCTGCTTGGCTTGCAGCGAATGTCCGGCGATGTGTGGCGTTGCGATCAAAGCGGATTGCAGTATATTTTCAGCGATGCGTGGCTCATTTTCCCAAACATCTAAGCACCAATATAGTGATTTGCCGACCTCAGCCAATGCAGCAAAATCGACAACAGACCCTCGTCCTGTATTAAGCAAAATACTTTGATTTTTTTGCTGTTGTAGAAAATGTTCTTCAATCATGTGATAGGTGGGATAAGCACCTTGCTTTGTTAAGGGGGTATGCAAGGTGATAAAATCTAAATCAGAGAATTTTTCTAATGACAGAGACATGAAATCTTTTTCGCGTTCTGCACGCAAGGGATCGCACTCCATCACTGAAAATCCTAACAGCCTTAATTTCTCTACGACTTGACTGCCGACTCGCCCGACACCGACTACGCCGGCGCGTGAATTTTTAGCAGACAAAATACCAGTTGCGTCTAAGGCGGCAACAACAGAAACTACATATTCACTCACTGCGGTGGCATTACAACCTTGCGCAGCATACCAACGTATACCTGCTTGCTCTAACCATTCTGTATCAAGATGATCTAATCCTGCGACAACACTGCCGACGAATTTTACAGTAGTGTTTGCTAGCAAATTTTTATCGACTTTAGTCACTGAACGAATAATCAAGCAGTCTGCGTCTCTCACATCTTCACGTTGCAAGGTGCGGCCTGGTTTCAATACCAACTCTGTGTTTGGAAGCGCACCGAAATACTCGCGTACCCATGGAATGTTTTCATCGGCTACAATTTTCATTGCAAATAACTCCCTGCGATTCCTATGAAAATAATCATGCCTACCCAATGATTATTGAGAAACGCTTGAAAGCAACACTGTGGATCACGGTCGCGCATCAACCATTGTTGATATAAAAAGAATAGACTCGCTATGAATAAACTGAAAAAATAGATGCTGTGTAAGTGAAACAATATACCTATCCACACAAAACAGAGGCAAAACACACTCTGCAATAAACCAATAATGTAAATATCGGCACCACCCCATAATATCGCCGTAGATTTTATGCCAATTTTCATGTCATCTTCTCGGTCTGTCATTGCATATTGTGTATCATAAATCAGGGGCCACACTGCAGCACTAAAAAAGACTACCCATGCTGTCCAGGGTAATTGATTCAGCTCAGCCGCAAAAGCCATAGGCACACCCCAAGAAAATGCAAAGCCTAATCCTAACTGGGGGAGATGAGTGAAACGCTTCATGAAGGGATAAATCATCGTTAACATCGCGCCAAGAATCGCGAGCATCACTGTTAAGCGATTGATAAAAAATACTGTCGCAAATGCTGACAACCCTAATAGTAAAAATAAAATCAGCGCTTCTTTGGTGCTCACGCTACGCGTTGCTAAAGGTCTTTCACGCGTACGTTTAACATGGCCATCGAAATTTTTGTCTGCATAATCATTGATAATGCATCCTGCTGAACGCGCTAAAACAGTCCCCATGATAAATATAAATAATATTTTCAATTTGGGATGACCTGCGCTTGCTAACCAAATCGCCCACAGCGTAGGCCACAATAGCAACAATATGCCAATAGGCTTCTGGATACGCATCAATAATGCATATTGTTTCAGTCTTTCCTGACACGCTACCAAGCCGATACTCACTTAAAGCACCCCACTGATCTCAGGCATAAAAACTTCTGTTAACAATAAAGGTTTGTGATTCACATGAAACACGGAGCGTCTTGCCCATAACATAGATTCAGAGAGGGGCGTTATTTGATTGATTTTTTGATATTCATCCATGCAGCTAAACAACTGAGTTATTTCAAAATCGCTACGCGACAAAGAAGGATATGCAAACAAAACCGACCCTAAGGAACGGTTTTTGAGATGAGCAAGCTGCCTTTCTTTGCCTGTTAATGTCTGAGCAGGGAAAACCGTACGCGCAACCATCCAAACCGCTTCCTGACTTTTGATAATGACATCACGGACTAAAACATAGGTACGCGTTGAGACATTTAATAAGTTTTTTTCGTCCGAGGTCGCAAACTGCCATTTTTGGCCTAATACTTCTACAGATGGCTCGCGAATGCCAGAGTCCTGCAAACGTTGCATGAAAGAACCTGAATAGAGCAACCACTCTTTCAGGGCAGGATCCAACATCGCATGCTGTGATCGATTGTAATTCTGCCAATGTGTTGTTTTCATTTAGCCCTATGCTCATCTTTGAGTGCGAATTGTTGCTGACGCGCTTAATTATACCTAATATTTAAGATACAATACTGTTTTTTTATTCACTGATTAGCAGGGTCTCATGACACATCCCATTCTTATTATCGGCACAGGACTTGCTGGTTACCAACTTGCGAGAGAATTTCGTAAAATTGAAGCTACGTCTCCTTTGATGTTAATCACTGCCGATGAAGGCCGATTTTATTCAAAGCCTTTGCTTTCTACGGCGTTAACCAGTGGCAAAACATCAGAAACACTCACAACCGCCACCGCAGAATCCATGGCGACGCAGTTAAATGCCACTATTCTCACTCGCTGCAACGTGACACGCATTGATCCCGCACAAAAAACGGTATGGATAGGCGAAAAAAGCTATCCTTACTCTAAATTAGTACTCGCCTGCGGCGCTGATGTCATTAAAGCACCGCTAGAAGGAGAAGGGGTTTCCGATGTTTTATCTATCAATCACCTTTATCATTACGCTATGTTTCAAGATCTCATCAAAAACAAAAAACATATTACGATATTGGGCGCAGGATTAATTGGCTGTGAATTTGCAAACGATTTGAGTAACGCCGGCTACGAAGTGCATGTCATTGCACCCGCTAAATCACCTTTAGAATTATTAATCCCAGAAAGCATAGGCAAACTCTTGCAAAAAGCCTTAGCTGATCACGGCGTGCACTGGCATTTAGGTTGTGTTGCCTCACACGTGAATAAAGTCGAAAACGGTTACCGTCTCACTCTGTCGAATGGTGAATATCTGGAAACCGAATTTGTTTTATCTGCGATCGGACTGGTTCCACATATTGCACTCGCCAAAACAGCAATGATCAAAACACAACGCGGTGTTATCGTTAATCGTTATTTAGAAACCAGCGCGCAAGACATTTATGCGTTAGGCGATTGCGCAGAAGTCGAAGGACATGTCCTACCCTATATTACACCGCTATTAAATTCTGCGCGCGCACTCGCCAAAACACTGGCGGGAGAGCACACCGCGGCTGAATATCCAGCCATGCCGGTTGTAGTCAAAACCCCTATTCACCCCTTGGTTATCTGCCCTCCCCCTAAAGACACAGTTGGCACATGGAAAATTGAAGCGGTTGAAAATGATGTACGCGCGTTATTTCATGATAATACGAATCAACTGCGAGGCTTTGTACTCACCAATAATGCTGTAAAAGATCGCATGAACTTAACAAAACTACTTCCACCACTTTTTTAAACTGGAAAAATCTGCCTGACAACGGTGGGGAAGTATTGTAGAGTACTTACACACGCAAAATCACAAAATGAGAAAGAAAATGAATGTCTACACCGCAACCATTACATTGATTTTAGTCATGGATCCACTTGGGAACATTCCCATTTTCTTGGGTGTATTAAACAGTGTTCCCCATAAAAGACGAAAACGCATCATTTTACGCGAAACCTTTATTGCCTTTATTATCCTGCTTTTATTTTTATATTTCGGGAAATATATATTAGAGAGCATGCAAATTTCTGCGCCCGCACTGAGCATAGGCGGCGGTATCATTTTATTTTTGATTGCGCTTAAAATGATTTTCCCCAATGAAGACCAGCCTAAGCGGGTTGCTCAAACCAGCGAACCCTTTATCGTGCCGCTGGCCATTCCTTTAATTGCTGGCCCTTCTGCACTCGCTTTTGTCATGCTGTTAGCGAACCAAGCGCCTGAACATTTATCTTGGTGGGCATTAGCCTTATTTCTTGCTTGGGCTGCCTGCACTATCGTTTTAGTCTTTGCGGATCTCTTACGAAAAATTCTGGGGGAACGCGGATTAATTGCGATTGAGCGTTTAATGGGGATGATTTTAACAACCATGGCCGTGCAAATGTTTCTGTCCGGCGTCGAGGCATTCTTTCATTTAAAGTAACACGACAGGGAAATAAACGATGAGTTATGTAGATAAAACCCTTTTACCCGATGAACAAATATCTTTTCGCACCAAAAAACACTACATTATTTTTACTGTCCCAATGATTTTTCTATTACTCGCCTTGTTGTTTTACACAGATAATACTGTGACACGCGCAATCAATGGGATGTTCACCGGCTTAATGCAGCATAATTTTCTTGCGACTTATATCACCCGCGTGCCGGCTTTGATCTTCGCTTTAGCGGCTGTATATTCTGGCTCACAACAGTGGTTAATGTATCTAACGTCTGATTACGCTGTGACAAATAAACGCGTTATTATGAAGGAAGGATTTTTTGATCGCGTGCTCTGTGATACACGCTTAACAACTGTCTCGCATGTGACTGTTGAGCAGCCCTTGCTAGGACAGTTTTTGAATTATGGCACGGTAGTCATCAATGGCTTTGGTGGAACTCGCGATATCTTTATACAGCTTGCATCGCCTAATGAATTTCAAAAAGCTGTGCACGCGCAACTCGATAAAATTGCGCGTTAACATCTGTTATGCTTGATTGTTTACTGGCAATACTCTGACATTATCCAAAGTGTTTTTAACGATTGGCGTCTGTTTCTTACTTGTGAAATGATCAACTGTTGTTGCACACACTAAATCACCCCACACATTTACCATGGTACGAAAGCGATCCAAAATACGATCGAACGGTAATAACAAAGCGATCGCTGACGTGGGAACATTCACAACACGCAACACCATAATCATTGTCACCAAGCCACCTTCAGGAATACCGGTTGCACCCATGCCGGCTAATATTGCTGTCATGAATACGCCGACTTGAGACAACAGTGACAGATGCATTCCTAAAATTTGACAAAAGAATAATGCGGAAACTGCTTCATACATAGCTGTACCCGCCAAATTGATAGTCGTTGCCAGCGGTAAAACAAAACGCGCGACATCATCATTGACTTTTTCTTTTTTTGCCACAATAAGTGTTACAGGCAATGTCGCCATTGAACTAGAGGTTGCGAAAGCAGTTAATAATGCATCGGATGAAGCAATCACAAACTCTTTGGCGTTACGGCGTAAAACAAATTTGACGATGGCTAGTTGCCATAACATTTGTAAAAATAATCCCGTAATAAAGATAATAATAAATAACATCATTCCTTTAACACTTTCCATCAAGCGGTTTTGCAAGGCTGCCTCAGCGATAGCGGATCCTAACAGAGAAAATAATCCGATTGGCGTTAAATACATTAGCCATACAATCATTTTCACAAAGATGTCTCGCATACCATTAAAAAATGCGATGACGGGTTTTGCAGTTTCACCCACATTCACACAGGCGATTGAGAAAACAATGCTGAAAAAGACAACTGGCATAATTTCAAATTTTGCCGCTGCTGCTATGATATTTGGGGGAAATAAGGTTAGCAAGAAAGAAGAAAATTCTACGGGCCTAATATCAGCAGGTGATGAATTCGCCAAAATAAAATTCGCGGGAATGCCAACACCGGGTTGCAACACGTTTAATAACACCAAGCCAATGATAACGGCCAAGGACACGCTCAATAAGACATACCCTATCGTATAGACCCCGATAGAACCCAATCGATTCATCCCACCCATTGAGGTGATTGCACTCACCAAGGCGCTAAAGATGAGGGGCAACACTATCAATTTCAATAAATTAATAAAAAGTGTCCCAATCCATTGAAAAGTAAGCATATGTTTAGGAAATGCGATACCGCAGGCTATCCCCAGAATCATGCTTAAGATGATGAAAATAAACATTTTATTTTTCATTGACTGCCTCGTTTGCGTCATTAGTTATGGATATTATTTAACCATAGTTACATTAACGGAATATTAAATGTTGGCAGATTTTGATAAATTGATGGGGGAATGGGCTATCCAGGCTCAATGTGTTATGGGCATATAATCGGATTGTTAAGAATTGTTTATCCTCCTGCGGGGAAGAGAATCATTGCTCTTTCGTATTTAGCGCAGCAAAACCACTTGCCTGTAGTCATATTAGAGCTACAATGATGCTCATTATCCTTTCACTTTATCTTCCGCGTTTTTATTGCTTACCTCATTGTTTTCGACAAATAAAGTAATTAACCTCTATGCAATAGATTTAAGGAGTAACGATATGCCATCACAAAACAACGTGCTAAATGATGAAGTTCTGCTCTACCAGACTGATGATGGTAAAACTCGTATAGACGTGCGCCTTCATGGCGAGACGGTATGGTTAACACAAATGCAAATGACGGATCTGTTTCAGACCACAAAGCAAAACATCAGTTTGCATCTTATTAATCTATTCGATGAAGGCGAATTGATTAAAGATTCAGTAGTCAAGGAATCCTTGACTACTGCCAATGATGGAAAAAAGTACAATACAACTTACTATAATCTCGACGTAGTCATATCTGTGGGTTATCGAGTTAAATCGATCAGGGGTACGCAGTTTCGCATATGGGCGACCCAACGATTAAAAGAGTACCTTATCAAAGGATTTGCACTTGATGATGAGCGATTAAAAAGGCCTGGTGGCAGCAACTACTTTGATGAGCTGTTAGCACGCATCCGCGACATTCGTTCGTCAGAGAAGGTATTTTGGCGCAAGGTGTTGGATATTTATGCCACCAGTATTGATTACACACCCAATGCAGAAGCATCGCAGCAATTTTTTAAGATAGTGCAAAATAAGATGCACTGGGCAGCGCATGGCAAAACTGCCGCAGAAGTTATCATAGCGCGAGCGGATGCTGCTAAGCCTAATATGGGACTAACATCATGGTCTGGCAGCAAGCCTATGCGTGCTGACGTAGAGATGGCAAAGAACTACTTGAATCAAGATGAACTTGATGTATTAAATCGGCTAGTTTCTATGTATCTTGATTTTGCTGAACTGCAAGCGATTAATCGTCGTCCGATGTACATGAAAGACTGGATTACTAAATTGGACGATTTTTTGCGTCTCAGTGAACGCGAAATTCTTACTCATGCTGGCAAAGTTAGTCATCAGCAGGCTATCGAAAAAGCACACGCTGAATATGATAAATATCACGCCTTAACTGTTGATGAGCCTTCGCCGGTTGAGCTGCATTTTATTGAGGCGATAGAAATGGCAAAGGGATTGGAAAAAAAACGGGTTAATAATAAAGATTAATCGTTTATCAGAAACTTTCTCTATAGTTAAAGTTTTTAGTTTGTCAGGCATGCAATCAGGAAGCGGGCTTAAATAATGCAATTCATTGAAGTCGTTAAATTCATAAACTGTAGAAAATTTTATAGTTTTGTTAATTAAATTTGATAAAGTGTGATTATTATAACGAACGAATTTAACGAAATATTGTCTTTTCATAGGCAGTCAGCTCAGGCGCAATAAACTTATTTATGTGCAACAATAAAATAGTTATCTTGTATATTATATCATCGCAAGCCATATATTAACCATTTTGCACCAATTTATCGTTGTTATTCAATATTTTAAACGACATGACCACAAAAAAGACAATAGGCAGGAGTAGGGCGTGACGGGACAGAGCCACCTTACGCAAAATGGCTTATCTTCAAACGCGCCAAGAATTGACTAGAAAAAGAATCTTAGTATGGCGTTTACGGTTACACTTGCTATAAAAATCAAGCCCATAAGAAGCAATAGCGGTACGCCCCACGTTCTGTATTGGCTGAGGTCTTCGCGTTCTTTTGTCATGTGGACTCTCCTCGGTTTTTATTTGTACAGGGGGAAGTATATCATATTCTGTACTCCATAAGTCACCCTACAGCTAATAGAGACCGTCTAAAACTGACAATTCTTCCAAGCTACCTAACCTATTGAAATTTATTATGAATTCAATGCAACGTCTTATATTCTGGATTAGCTAATGGCCAAGCTATACTTAAATTATCACCAATGAACACTTCGCGAGCAACCACCATGAGCCAAGCTCATAAAGAAATCCCCCAAAAAAAGTACTTTTGCCATCTTGGACATGAAGCACTAACAACTAAAAACGCCAAGCTTTGGGTTGTCTCTCAAAACTTATACCATAATGAATATATATTCTTAGACAAGAAACAACAACATATGTTTAAAGATGTCAGTAACAATGACATTCTTATGATTTACTGTCACGGCTCACCAAAAAATGATACCGAAGGTCCATACTTATGGCTCGATAATTTTCGTGGTGATATTAACCAGAAAACAAAAAAACCTCTTCCTGAAATAGCTTATACTCCAGAACAATTTTTAGATTTTATATCATCCCATGGTTTAGATAAAAATCATAAAACATTAAAGCTGGTTGCATGCTATAGCCATGATTTTGCAAAAGAACTTTCAAGCCTAAGTGCAAATCTTTATCCAAATCTCACTGTAATTGGTTTTAATCATCAAATTGTAATTGGCCAAGGAAGAAATGGCAGAATCATAGCAGGACTTAAACCGCCATTAGTATACAAAGTAAAAGAAGAATCTGAATTAAAAGAAGATGAATCAGTAACCTGGGAAATTAATAGCACATTATTCAATGCTAATAAACTAAGCAATCAAAAAAAATATGATGACGATAATCAGCAGAAAATTTTTAAGAATGGCATAGAAATAACCAAAGAACATAAGCAAGAAAATGCAGACAGCATAGACCAAATACAATTTTCAAAATTATCTATATCTGATTCAACATCCAGCATAGCCTCAATACCGACAGATAAATCAAAAGAAACCGCAGGCAGAAGCTCTATTTCGTATACTGACAAAAACAGTCCTAATGACGATAACATTCAAGAATTACCTACTCAAAGACGCCATTCAACATCTAGCATAGCTAATATGTTAAATATAACACTTATAAATAATCCTTCAACAAAACGCACAGAGGGCACAAACAACATCAATGACAATAAACAAACACATACAAAACTCAATAATGAAAATGCGTTAACACCTAACAACCAAGATGAAAAAGGTCACGTTGACTCAGCACAAAACGATGGTACAATCTTGACCACAGCTAGACGAAAATCATTTTAATAACACAATCTCACGAGGAGAAACTGAAAATGTTTAGCACAGGCTTTTCACCCAGCCAACGAAATCAACAATTAAAAAAAATATTTGACGACATCAAAAAAGGTTCTGCTTTCAAATGGATTACATGTGTTGGTCTTGATATTACCGTTGAAGAATTTAAAGAATTATCAGAAATACTAAAAGACAAAAAATTTCTATTTTTGGATTTAAATACTAATGGAACAATTGGTATTGAATACATGGAAACTCTTCAGCAAATAATCTTGGGGCATCCTGAATTAAAAAAAATCAAACTAGATGCGAACAATATGACAGATGAAGCCATTCTAAAACTCGTAAGTAACTTGCAAGTTCGAGATCGACTTCCAAACATCGAAATAACATTCTCTATCAATCCCTACAGCGAGGTAGGATTTATTGCTGCAGCAGAATGCATGTCAACTTACACTGTTCTTGGCATGGACTGCAGCCCACTTATTAGAAACAGAGTTGAAGTTGATGCTATTTGCAATAAGCTTGAGACCCTATTGAAAAATACAGAAAAAAATCGAACGGAGCTGTTAATTAATAAATTAAATCACATTAAGAATGTTTCGGAATCCAAGTGTATTGAATGTAAAAACCTTGGGATCACGGAAGATGAATTTAAAGAACTTGCTGAAATTTTAAAAACAAAGAAATACCAAATTCTCGACCTCTCTCAAAATAACACGATAAATGAAGAATATATGGAAACACTCCAAAAAATTATTCTTAATAACCCACATCTGAAAGAAATTAAATTAGATTCCAATGAAATTGGAAATGATGCAATCATCAAATTGGTAAGCAATCCTAAAATACAAGAACGATTACCATATATTACATTATCACTCACCGATAATCCGTATAGTGACGCGGGATTTTTTGCTGCTACACAGCATATGTCCCCCAGCACCATAGTGGGTATGAATTGCAAACCCTACTTCTTCAACAAAGCAGCCATTGATGAACATTGTGATAAACTAATAGAAGCAATTGAAGCTCAAAAAAAAGAAAAAGCAGCAAAGCTATCTACATTATATAAATACACAAAAGAAGAAAGAAAAACAAACTTCGACGAGAAAGAACAACCAACCACTAGCTCAACTTCAACCCCATTTAATTCAAATCAACCACCCAAACATTAACATAGCATTATCAAGATCAGGCGCTACCTCTATAATACATATTGCAAACAGTTCTTTTAGAGGCAGCGCCTGAACTAAAATTTCGCTTTTAAATTAAAAATAATCCTGCTTCATGGCCTTCTTAGCCAGACGCAATGTTTCTTCAGCGACTACATTGGCTTTCTCTGTGCCTTCGCGTAATAACGCTAGGACTTGTCCAGGATCTTTCTCGAACTCTTGACGACGTTTTTGGATGGGGCCGATTAAATCGACTAACACATCTATCAACCGTTTTTTGCAATCCATGTCGCCAATTTTTCCCTCGCGATAAAGCTGCTCAGCTTCGGCGACCCATGCTTGATCTGGATTAAAGGTTTCATGAAAAATCCACAGGGGATTATTTTCAACAGTGCCAGGGTCTGTTGCTTTTAAACGTTTGGGATCGGTGTACATGGCTTTGACTTTGCTGGCGATGGCATCTGCATCATCACTTAAATAAATTGCGTTATTCAATGATTTTGACATCTTCAATAATGTCCCATCGGGAGAAGGTGCACCTATTCCCACTAAACGTTTTGTACGCCCTAACTTAACATCAACAACTGGGAATAATCCGCCTTTTTTCACGTAATCTTTATCTTCTGTGTGAGAATCTACGCCACAATAGAGTTGATTGAAACGACGCGCAACTTCTCGCGTCATTTCCAAATGGGGCACTTGATCTTCGCCGACAGGTACAATTTCAGCACGGAAAGATAATATGTCTGCCACTTGCCCGACAGGATAGAGCAAAAATCCGAAAGGATAATTTTCACCTAGGCCCTTATCACGAATTTCATCTTTGATGGTTGGGTTACGCATTAAGCGCGGATAAGGAATCAACATGCTGAAGAAAAATGTCAAATCGGCAATCGCGGGAATTTCTGATTGTATGAACATCGTGCTGCGCTTTGGGTCAATGCCAGCCGCTAAATAATCTGTCGCAATATCAATAACACTTTGGCGAATGTCGTCGGGCTTATCACTGCGCGTTGTGAACGCATGCATATTGGCAATAATAAAATAGCAATCATACTCATCTTGCAGTTTGACACGATTTTCAACGGATCCTACCCAGTGGCCCAAGTGCAAACGGCCCGTCGGTGTGTCACCTGACACTAATCTTGGTTTTGCTGCTTTCATAAACTCTGCCTCTTTGCTAAATGATATGCGACTTGCCCCGCTTTCTGTGATTTGAGTAACTGCCAGTTTGCTGGTAGGGATTCTGCAGAAATCGTTTCTTTCGCTTCCAAATAAATATATGCATTATCAGCTAAAAATGCTTTTTCTTCGAGATAAAAACAACAAGGGACTAATAAATTTTCTTGAAACGGAGGATCAAGAAAAACAATGTCAAAAGGCTGAGTGGGTTTGTGTAATTGCTCTGGTACTTTTGCAAGATACACTTCCGCATGATTCGCGCCAAAGTGTTGCAACTCTTCCTGTAATAAATTGACCACCGCTCTTGATTGATCTACCCACACGACATGACCCGCACCACGCGACAAAGCCTCAAAGCCCAATGCCCCGCTGCCTGCGAATAAATCTAGACAATGCGCGCCTTGAATAACAGGCTGCAACCAGTTAAATAAGGTCTCACGCACCCTATCTGGCGTGGGTCGCAATCCCGGCAGATCCGGCACTTTGATTTTGCGTCCGCGCCACATCCCACCAATGATTCGAACTTGGCCTGGTGTCACAATAACCTCTCCTCAACGACTGATCAAACGCCTCACTTTCTCTGAGAAACCCTGCCACGTCAAGATCTTCATCTACACATAGAAAGCCAGACCATGATACCATTGCCCAAAGTAAGTCATGATGCGGAAGCCAGCAATGTTGAACATATTTAAACGAAACAAATCAGCAGACAGCCCCCTGCCTGAAGAAGAGAACAAAGAGAAAACAGGCTTTTTTAAGCGCCTAACCCAAGGATTGGCTAAAACGCGCTCGCGTTTTACGAGTGGTATCGCAAATCTGATTCTTGGCAAAAAAACATTAGACAAAGATGTCCTTGAATTAATTGAAACTCAACTCTTAACTGCTGATATCGGCGTGAGTGCAACTGAACAATTAATACAAAGCCTAACGCAAAAATTGGCGCGCAATGAATTAAGTGATTCGCAAGCCGCATTAACCAGTTTACAAACTGAAATGAAAAACATTTTGCTGCCTTGCCAAATTCCACTGACCTTGCAAGAAGATAAAAAACCTTATGTCATTTTAGTCGTTGGCATCAATGGTTCAGGCAAAACAACTACGATTGGCAAAATGGCAAAGCATTTACAAGCCGCGGGGAAAAAAGTCATGTTAGCTGCGGGTGACACCTTCCGCGCTGCCGCAGTCGAACAATTGCAAGTCTGGGGTGACCGCAATGATATTCCCGTTATCGCACAACAACCGGGCGCTGATACAGCAGCAGTCATTTATGACGCGTTAGAATCTGCAAAAGCACGCGCGATCGATGTCTTGATCGCCGACACCGCTGGACGCTTACATACACAAACCAACTTAATGGAAGAATTAAAAAAAGTAAAACGCGTAATCACTAAATTAGATCCTAGCGCACCGCATGAAACACTTTTAGTTTTAGATGCTAGCATAGGACAGAATGCCTTAAACCAAGCGCAGCAATTCCATCAAGCCATTGGCTTGACAGGTTTAGCAATCACAAAATTAGATGGCACCGCAAAAGGCGGAATTATTTTTGCGATTGCTAAACAATTAAATATACCCATTCGTTTTATTGGTGTAGGCGAAGGCATTGATGATTTAAGAACGTTTGACGCGGATGAGTTTGTTACAGCATTATTTGACTGATCTGCGTGCAAAGGATTTTAAAAGAAAATAAGGACATTCATGATTGAATTAAAACAGGTAAGTAAACGTTATCCTAATGGTCATCTTGCATTAGATGACGTGAACTTTAAACTGCCGGCAGGTGATTTTGCTATTTTAACCGGCCCTTCTGGTGCAGGTAAAAGTACACTGTTGAAGTTGATTGCAGGCATTGAACCTTTACATCAAGGACAAATTACTGTTGCAGACTTTGCATTGCATAAGATGCCAGAAAAACAAATCCCTTATTTACGCAGACAGATCGGTATTATTTTACAATCTCCTAATTTACTCAGCGATAAAACGGTATTTGACAATGTTGCGCTACCCTTGGTTGTGGCTGGTTATTCTTACAAAGAAATTTGCAGTCGCGTGCGTGCCGTACTGGCGAAAGTCAGCCTGGCTAAAAAAGAAAATTGTTACCCCGTCGAACTATCCAGCGGCGAACAACAACGGGTTTCCATCGCCCGAGCTGTTGTGAATAAGCCTGCTGTATTAATAGCCGATGAACCCACTGGCAATCTCGATGGAAAATTAGCCCGTGAAACCATGCAGCTCTTTGAACAATTTAATCAGTTAGGCATGACATTATTGATAGTCAGTCACGATTTAAATTTGATTAATCAATTCAAACATCGTCGTCTTTTGCTAGAAGAAGGAAAATTAATTGATGCGCCCTTACAACCTGCTTAACAAACCAAAACAGTTCTTTGCTCTGTACACCGCAAGACATTTTCAAGCGGGATTCAATAGTTTAGGACAACTGAGCCGCACACCTATGAATACTTTCATGACGTGTGTTGTGATTGGTATTGCACTTGCGTTACCTATGACATTATTGGTACTACTAAAAAATGTTGAGACATTGAGCCAGCATTTACGACAAGGTACGCAAATCACACTCTATTTAAAATCGACAACGACAGATGCTCAAGCGACGGATCTGGTTTATTTCTTGAAAAAAATGCCAGGCGTGAGCTCAGTGCAAGCCATCTCACCCGCACAAGGATTGCATGAATTACAACAACAAGCCGGTGTTGATACAGCTGTTGCAAATTTACCTAGCAACCCACTGCCATGGGCTATTGTGATCTTACCCAGCGCTTTATTTCATTCAACACAAGACTTAACGACATTAAGTCATACTCTGCAGCAAATTACACTCGTGGATTCTGTGCAACTCGATGCCCTATGGATTGAACGCTTGTTTGCGTTGATTACCTTTGCGCATCGTGCAATCTATGGTCTTGCCTTATTTTTAGGGATTGCGGTTTTACTCATTGTGAATAATTGCATTCGTTCTGCAACTCAACAGAGCCGCAAAGAAATTGATGTCATCAAACTAATAGGTGGCACGCATTCATTTATCCGCCGGCCTTTTCTTTATGCTGGCATGATTTACGGATTATTGGGTGGCATTATTGCCTGGCAGCTTGTCGATTTATTATTGGTCTGGTTACGCGAACCGACTAGTCAGTTAGCCAATCTTTACAATAGCGCGTTTACCCTCTCGGGCATTGGCTTCTTGGATTCTTGTGCACTTTTAATCCTCAGCGTGGCCCTAGGCCTCTTAGGTGCGTGGCTGGCTGTCCATAGCTCTCTCAAGTCCCATAAGCTATAATTTCTTTAGCACTCTCCATAAAAGAGTGCTAAAATACCCTCGTTTTATTCATTTGAGAGCAATAATGTCTATGACAAACAAGAGCTTACAAACTTATAAGTTACAGTTACCCGTTTTGGGCAGCTTAGAAGCTTATATGAGCCACGTTAACCAAATTCCTCTGCTAACCCAAGAGGAAGAATTTGATCTGGCCACCAAGCTTCAACTGAACAATGACTTACTAGCCGCTAAAGGCTTAATTGTCCCGCACTTACGTTATGTCGTCCGCATTGCAAAAGGGTATATGGGTTACGGCCTACCCCTCAATGATTTGATACAAGAAGGCAATATTGGTTTGATGAAAGCCGTACGACGGTTCAATCCTAACATGGGTGTGCGTCTGGTTTCTTTTGCGGTTCATTGGATTAAAGCAGAAATTCACGAATTTATCTTACGCAACTGGCGTATCGTCAAAGTTGCAACCACCAAAGCACAACGTAAATTATTTTTTAATTTACGCAGCATGAAAAAGCGTTTGGGTTGGTTCACCTCAGAAGAAATTAATGAAGTAGCAAAAGACCTCGGTGTTAAACCAGAAGCCGTGCGTGAGATGGAAATGCGCTTAAGCTCTACGGATGCTTCTTTTGATGCGCATGACGATCATGAAGAAGATAATCTCCCCATGATTCCAGCAGGATTTTTAGAAGACCATCGCTATAATCCTGAGCGAGAAATGGAACAATCCAATTGGGCAGATGAATCCAACTCTCACCTTTACGAAGCGTTGCAGCAACTGGATGAACGCAGTCAGGAAATTTTAAATGCGCGCTGGTTAAGCGACAACAAATTGACCCTACAAGAATTAGCCGATAAATATAATGTTTCTGCTGAACGTATCCGCCAGTTAGAAAAAAATGCCATGCAAAAATTACGTGTCACGATGGAATCATTTGCCGCTTAAGTTTTAAGCCAAGTGATCATAATCAAAAATATCCGAGTAAAATCTCTCACGCGACAGTCCATGCTGCGTAAAAAAACCTAGCGCAGCATGTGTCATCTCTTCTGGCCCACTGACATACAATTGATGATGTGATAAATCAGGATAATCTAGCAAAATCTGTCTATGAATATTTTCTCGTTCAAAAGATCGCCCTAAGACTGGTGTAAAATGAAAATGGCTGAGCTCTTTCTCCCAACTTCGGATCAACGCTTCGCAATAGAGATCTTCTTTGCTGCCCGCACTCCAATATAAATGCAGCGGTGGACAGGCAGAAGGATCTTGCTTTAACTCTTCAATAATCGCTTTCACTGGCGCAAATCCCGTGCCGCGCGCTAAAAAAATAATGGGCGCGTCGCGCAATAACCGCGTAGTCGTGCAGCTACCATAAGGGCCTCGAAACGCGAGCTGTTTATCTTGTTTGATCTGTTGCAATAAATGCTGTGCACGTTGATTCTGCGGCGTGTGACTCAAGTGCAACTCAAGCGTGGATAAATCTCTTGGTGCGCTTGCAATAGACAAAGGGGACACTTCAGTCTCATGAATCACTTTGACATATTGTCCTGCTTGATAAGACATGAACTCCGCTGCCTGTGGGCGCAAAAAAATTTGCGTCACAACGCTGGATACTGCTTGGTGATCAATCACTTGATAAAGATACTGCTTAACTGACATGGCATGACTTCTAAATAATGATGAGGTTAATAGAGAAAAGAGACCTTACTTGCTTAATTGTTCGGACTCATTCATTAAAGCTAATCGCACAGCTTCTAACTTAGGCATTTTAGCGCCTCTTAAAATTTCATATACTTCTGCGAGCTTTTTTAAGTAACCTGCTTTTGTAAGCTTGCTCGTTTGATTACTTTCAGTGAGCTCACGAATTTCCCGTAGAATTTTTGCCATTTCTTGCCAGTTAAAAGAAACTCGCAAATTCCGTGGACTTAAAATTTTTTTTTCAGCATCGCTATCGCTATCTGCTGACATGATAATAGGCGTGCCAGCATCTAGCACAAGTGCTTTGTAACGCTCAGCCGCCTCTTTCAAGACTTCTAATCTGTCTTCAACTGAGGCTTGCATATCATCTTCTTGTGGATAGAACGTTATCGGCATTACCGTCCCCTTCCTTTTTTTCTTCTTTTTCCTCTTACCCTTCTATTATACTGCTTATTCTAGGTTTTTTTTGATCAATTATTGAGCGTATCATGGCAAGTAGGCTGATTTTGTCCTATCTAAGCACCGAAATGTCATAGCTTCACTCAAATGCTCAATAGCGATAGATTGGCTGGCTGCCAAGTCGGCAATTGTCCTCGCCATTTTGATAATACGATGATAAACACGTGCCGACAGTTGATATTTTTGTATGACTTCATTTAATAAGTATGCCGACTCTGCACTCAACACACAATGCTCTTCCAATTCTTTAATTGTTAATTCTGCATTACATTTTTTTTGTCTGTCTTGTTGAATCTGATGTGCTTTTATGACTTTCGTTTTGACCGTTTGACTGTTCTCTGTTGCGACATCATTAGCGCTCACTAATAATTCGGGTGGTAGTGTTGGTACATCAACATGCATATCTACGCGATCGAGTAGCGGGCCTGATAATTTCGCGCGATAACGATGAATTTGTTCGTGCGTACAACGGCAATTATCTTGTGCACTGCCCGCATAACCACAAGGACATGGATTCATCGCAGCAATCAGCTGAAATTGCGCAGGGAAAACTGTTTGATACGCTGCGCGAGAAATTGTAATGACGCCAGATTCTAGAGGTTCTCGCAATGATTCTAATACTTGGCGATTAAATTCCGGTAATTCATCTAAAAATAATACACCTTGATGCGCGAGAGAAATTTCACCTGGTTGCGGCGGGCG
>CAJCIZ010000110.1 GCA_903970525.1 Myxococcales bacterium
AAATCATAATCGTTGTCTTCGATCCCCGCCAGTCATCTAGCCACGCTAAAGAAATAGCGCCAATGCCTGCGGCAACATTCATCGTAATACCAAATAAAATAACATGCGCTAAATCCATACCAAATGTATTGGCGGCATAAATACCACCAAAAGTAAAAAGTGTATTTAAGCCATCGACAAAAATCATATGCGCAATCAGAAAGAAAAAAATTGTTTTGTGTTGCGGTAATTTTTTGAGAGTCGCCGCCAGTTCACGTAAGCCTAGACGAATGGAATGTTGGATAGTGATTTTTTTGGAAGGCGTGTCTGGTAGAAAAATTAAAATAGGTAAGGAAAAAAGGGCAAGCCATGCAGCGGTTAGAGGCCCGCAAATACGCACATTTTCTGCTGTGGCAGTGTTTAGCCAGCTGGGTGGTGATTTCACAAATCCAAATAAAACTATGCTTAATGCAACAATTCCGCCGACATAGCCTAATCCCCACGACCAGCCCGAGATGCGTCCTAGATATTTTTTAGGTGCGATATGCGGTAAAAAACCATTATAAAAAACACCTGCAATTTCTAGGCTCACTGTCCCAATTACAACACACGTTAAAGTTAAAGAGATCGATGATAGGTTAGGGGTTGAAAACCATAACAGGCTGCAACTGATCACACAAATCAGCGTAAAAAATCCTAGCCAGACTTTATGTCTGCCACAGTGGTCTGCAATCGCGCCTATGATAGGGCTGCTGAATGCGACAATGACACCCGCCAGTGCCATGGCGTTGGCCCACTGATAAGTGCCTACAATAGAATTGCTTGCAATATGACTTGTAAAATAAGTGGCAAAAATAAAAGTCGTAATAATGATAGAAAATGCAGCGCTTGCCCAATCATAAAAACACCATGAAATGACACTGCGCAAATTCTTCATTTCGTTCCTATGGCGTGTCGAATAAAGCGTCGCTTTAAAGAAGGGATAATATCCAATCCTATCATGCCCAATTGTCTCGCTACATTCAGTGGCGCAAAATCTTTGAAATATAAATCAGGCAATTTGTGTGACAAACGCAGGCTAGTGGTTTCTTGTTGTGTTTGCCAATCAAGATATTGTTGCCAATCTGGCTGTTCAGGTTGATTGATAATTACCTGAGACAATTTTTCAATTTCAGATAAAGCGAGATTCAAGCCTTGCGCAGCAATAGGATGCAAAGTGTGTGCAGCATTGCCAATTAATATCGCATTGTGTTTCAGCGTTTGTTCTGCGCGTACCAATAACAAAGGATAGTGATGACGTTTGCCCGTTTTTAACAAACGGCCTAGTCTATATCCAAATTGTTTCTGTAACGTTTGTAAAAATTCCTCATCATCCAGTTGTAATAATTGCTGAATAGTCTTGTTCTCGTCTGTCCAGATGGTTGCAGCGCGCTGGCCTGTCAGTGGCAACATAGCGACAGCACCACTCTGATGAAAACGTTCATACGCAATATGATGATGTGAGCGTTGTAATTCTGTGATGGTGACGATGGCGCTTTGTTTTTTATCTTCTGTTTTTGTTTCTATGCCTAATAATTCGCGCACGGTTGAGTGTGTGCCATCAGCGCCAATAATATATTTAGCGTGTAGTGTGATTTCACCTGTTTGTGTTTCGATGACAACACTAGAATGATTGTCCGCTTGTGTGAGATGTTTGAGTTTGGCTGGGCGATAAAGCGAAATCTCAGCTTGCTTAGGCTGAGACTGCATAACAGTAGACAGAGCCGCGTTGATAAATTTAGCAGGGACGACATAGCCTAATGCATCCAAGCCCATTTCATGGGCATGCAAGCGTGTCATCCCAAAATGCCCACGGTCAGAAATGTGAACTTGTTTAATCGCTTCAGCATGAGAAGATAATTCAGGCCATATCCCTAGCCGTCTAAACAACTCATAACTAGAGTAATTCAAGGCAATCAGCCGTGGATCATCATGGACAACGATAGGCGTTGCATCAACGATCGCAATACGCAAAGCAGTGTCACGCAAGGCGCAAGCTAAACTAGCTCCCACCATGCCGCCACCAATGATGACAATGTCGTATTGCATGCTATGCCATTAAATCTTCAATTTCAGCAACCGTTTTAGGGACGTCGCGACTTAACACATCATTGCCTTTCGTCGTAATGAGTATGTCGTCTTCGATACGCACACCGATGTTGTGCCAGCTTTTATGCACGCCAGGAATGTCGGAAGAAATATAAATGCCAGGCTCTATTGTAAATACCATATTAGGTTGTAGCGTTCGCCATTTTCCAGACACTTTATAGCGGCCGACATCATGCACATCCAAGCCTAACCAGTGGCCAGACTTATGCATGTAAAAAGGTAAATACGCTTGTTTTTCAATTAAATGATCGACGCGGCCTTTTAAGAGACCTACCTCCACTAATCCTTGCGTAATGATTTTTACCATAGCTGTTTGAATCGCAGGCCATGCCACACCGGGTCTTGCTGCTTTAATACCAGTGAGTTGCGCTTCTAACACAATGTCATAAATAGCGCGTTGTTCATCTGAGAAACGACCGCTTGCAGGGAAAGTGCGTGTGATATCTGACGCATAATTTTGATATTCGCCGCCTGCGTCCACTAAAACGATGTCACCTTTTTTAATGATTTTGTCATTGTTGACGTAATGCAAGATGCAACTGTTTGCACCGCTGCCGACAATAGAAGTGTAAGCGGGGTAGCGCGCACCATTGCTTTGAAATTCGTGCAAGAGCTCTGCTTCCAATTGATATTCGAATATACCAGGTGTGCAAAATTGCATAGCGCGTACATGCGCATGGGCAGAAATTTCAGCGGATCTGCGCATTAAAGCAATTTCTTCAGGGCTTTTAAATAAACGCATTTCATGCACGCTATCTGTGATGTCAATGATGGCGAAAGGTGGTTGTTGTCCATTACGAATTTTACCGCGAACTCTTTGCAGGGCTTTTAAAATGAGTTTATCGAAATACTTATCATTGCCTAAGGCATAATGAATTTCTTCGCGACCTTCTAACAAATCCGGCAACCGTTTGGATAACTCGGAAATCGGGAATGCTTGATCCGCGCCAAATTGTTTGCGGGCGCCGTCTTGTCCTGCGCGTATGCCATTCCAAATTTCTTCGCTGTGATTTCTAACGCGGTTAAATAAAATGAATTCGCCATCTTTTCTTTTCGGAATCAAAACAGCAACCGCTTCGGGTTCTTCAAATCCCGTCAAATAATATAAATCACTGTGTTGACGATAGGGAAAATGCGCATCATTGTTGCGAATAGCCATCGGTGCAGAAGTTAAAATGACTACGCTATTTGAGCCAACTTGTTGCATGAGTTTTTTGCGGCGTTTGGCATACTCAGTCATTTTAATCATGTTAGTCTCCTTTTTTTAATGCAAGGTTAGATCAGGATTGGGGTGGCTAGGTTTTTTGCTTGATTGTAATTCGTGATAAATCATCAAGGCGACCAATCGAATATACTCTACTAATTCAAAATAAGCCGTTTCATCTTCATCATTCGTCTCAGCTTCATCATATTTGACCTGAGAAATCTCTATAATGTCTTTCAGGGCATCCAGGACCTCAGGGCTTGCGCTTTCTTCAACAGGCACCTTGGATTGTTGTAATCCGATTAAAAATCCTTGGCACCACAATCCTAATGCTTCAGCGCGCGTCGGAAGCAGTGCGTCATCGTCTGGTAACAGCAATTTGAATTCGAAAGAAAACTCCTGCATTTGTTGCACGGTAAATGCCAATAATTGGCGCAAAAGATCGCGGCTGTGTTTATCTTTTTTGGGCCCTCCTACCATTTTCTCCCAAGCCATAGTGGTTTTATCGGCGCTGACGCAAATCATGCCACACAATAAACCATGCACTTCTGCAGTGGAGAGAGGGGATTCCGTTTTTTGTAATGCCTCGCTTAGCTCAGTAAAGCTAGGCAGTGTTATCTGTTGGCTCATAGGGGCGACCTAGAATTATCTGTGAATAAAGGATGTTAGCAGGAATTATTTGTTTGATACAGTCGACCCTTCAGTTTTATGAAATGAAACGGTATACTCCAACACTTCCACGTTCTAAAGGAATGAAAATGGGGAAAAAAACACCACTCTATGAAAGCCACGTGCAAGCCCAGGCCAAAATCGTCGATTTTGCCGGTTGGGATATGCCGTTAAACTATGGCTCGCAGCTACAAGAGCACCATACTGTCCGACAAGATGGTGGTGTCTTTGATGTGTCGCACATGACAATTGTTGATGCGCACGGTCGCGGTGTTGCAGACTATTTACGCCATTTATTAGCCAATAATATAGACAGACTTGTGCCAGGCAAAGCGCTGTATTCCTGTATGTTAAACGAACAGGGCGGCGTGATAGATGATTTAATCGTCTATAAAATTAACGATGATTTTTACCGCTTGGTTGTGAACTCAGGCACGCGT
>CAJCIZ010000111.1 GCA_903970525.1 Myxococcales bacterium
TAGCTGGCGTATGGAGCTTATTAGCTATTGACGATATGTTAAATAATTATGGAATCGACAAAATAAAGTCCCTTATCTCAGAAATTTTTGGAGATAAAGGACTTGTGTAGATACTAATGAGAAAGCATGCTGGCATGACACCCAAATCATCTAGAATTCGTCTTCTGCTGACTCAACGGATACTGACGCACACCATTATTACTTTGCAATCCTGAAGGCATAATCAAACTAGACACTTTCTGCGAGGTCGCGCTGATTTTATTCCAGACAGGATTCGACCAAGATCCCGTGACTTGATATTGATACGTTGTAACACGTGATACACCAGAACTTATCACCTTAGACACAAACCAAGTTGCAACGCCCGCAACAGGGCCGCCTGCAATGGCAGCAACAACTGGCAAGCTAGACGTTACATAAGGTGTTACACCCAACATGAGATCAACATCTTGTGCTTTCAAACCGACTCTTCCTTTGATATCAACACGCGCAATGGGTCCATCAAAACGCATGCCTTCCGTGAAAGCACTTCCCTCTTTCAAAGTGAAATCACCTTTCATGTAATCAAAACTATAACCTTTCTGCACAATATCACTAAAATCTAAACTTAAGCGTCGCGGGATAGAACTCAAACTAAAAATATTTAACATGCGCCCAAAACCCATTTCCGCATTACTGGATTCGCTGATTTCAATAATGCGTCCTTCGCCCAACTTAATAGAAAAAGTCCCAGTCAAGCCAGCCAGTGATAATCGATATGGCGCATCTTGCCAATTCAAATTAAAACTCACATCACCTTTGCCGGCAACAAAGTTCGTAGAACTCACACCCCATTGCTGCAATACATCACTCACATGCGCTGATGAAGCGTCTCCTTGCAAGTTTGTGGCAGATCGACTACTGCTACCGGTCCAATCTCCACGCGCGTTTAATTTCAAATTATTTTCATCTATCTGTAACTGTTGAATACTCAAACCCGATCGCGTAGGAACAGTCCTTAAGAAAACATGTCCAATATTTTTATTCGCAAAACGCACATCAATAGCATCAATATTTAAAGCAGGTAAAGCTCTAGGATCTATTGCTTGCTCTGCTTGTTTAATCGTAGGCAGAGTGAGATTCAAATGTTGTAAGTGTGCTTCTATCGGTTGTCCCGTGCGACCTTCTGGCATTTGAATTTGCCCTGCGATTTCATCACTCGCCAACTGCAAAGACCACACATCCGCATTACAAGAGGCTTGAATATGCGCGTGATGCAATTGCTGGCCTAATAAGTTAAAACCATTCACATTCAAATCAACACGACGTAATAATTTCATATCAGAATTTGTTTTGGCATTGCTTGAATTTTGTAGTGACGTGAAATACTGTTGCCACACAGCAACATCTAACTCATTCATTCGACCTGCAATTAAAACGCCTGCACCATTTTGCCAATTCGCACTTTGACCACCAAAGCGCAACTCACCGCCAACAAATTGTAAGCCTTGTTTTGTTTTCTCAATTTGCATAGCCGCGCTAATTAATTTTGCATAATCTAACTTCGCCTTGAGAAATTGCCCTTCATTCAGAATCAAATCTAATTGAAAGGGAACTGACGCATCCGCTAATTTATTATAAGGCGCCGGTAGATTCACTGAAATCCCTTTAAGATCCGATTGAATGACCACATGATCGGGCTGTGATTGATCGGGCGAAGATAAAAAGAGTTGTGCTTGATAAGGCGTCGCACCCGTCACCACTTTTGACAGCGGAACGCTTAGCCAATTTTGCAGCGTCGCAATACTCGTGACACTAGAGAGATCCGCCCGGATTTGTTGCGCTTTGCCATTTTGACGCAGCGTTGTCATATTGAGTACTGCAGGATTACCTAGCAATTGCCCCTGCAAATTCTTTGCTTCAATTCCATCATCCGTAAAATCAAATCCACCACTCACTTTGCTGTAAACTAAATTCCACTCCGGCAGCGTTAAAGTAGCACCTTGTGTTGTCACATCACCATTAACTTTGGTGAGATCGGGGTGCTTGATTGGAATAGAGAGAGTCAGCGCAAGCTGCATAGGACCCTGCAACTGAAGTGCTGACATTTTTCTCCCAATGCCTTTTTGTAAGGGACTTTGTCGAATGAATCGCAGCGCATCGGCAAGGTCTGCTTGAATGTTACCATTCACACCCAAAATTTGTGGTGCGGCATCGCCTATGTAAGGAATTTCTGCATGGACTTTCCCGATAGGAACATTCAACATTTTTCCTGAGTCTACATCAGCCGTCATCACACGACCTGCAAAGGTTAATACGCCATGAACTTGATTAATCTGCGGCCAACCAGGCGCAAATAAAAAATCTAAATTATCAACTTGGCTGCTAATCAAAAATTTCCCATCGTTATGATCGAAAGGAAAATCTGCCAACTTGCCTTGTAAAATTATTTTTCCCGCCTGACCTGACCCTGACAAAAACGCGCTTTGCAACCAATGCGCCAAATCAGGATCAAATGTCTGAGTCGGCAAATAATGAGAGATGTGCCCCGCATTTGAGACTTGAAAATCTGCATTAAAATCGACAACAGGAGAGTTTCCAACAGGCAATGTTAACGCTAAGCTCGCTTGTATTTTTGCATCATCATTTTCGACTGTCATATTTTTTGCTTGAATGGACCAATCACCTGTCGCCGCTTTTTGAAAAGCGACAGTTGTTAGCAAATGATTGAGTGAAATGGGCTTAGCAAACAGTTGTTGATCTGTGATAGTGGCATGCGAACTATCGAGTTTCAATTCACCTTGTTTTCCATCCCAATGACCTTGACCAGCAAGATTCATGACAGCTGGAATGTTTTGCCAAGCGTTAACCGTTAACCCATCAAATTCACCCGAGACAAGCATTGATTGCATATCTGATAAAGGTAGCGAAAGATTTGCTTGTAAATTTTTGATTTCGCCTTTGGGATCTAATGTGATCCAGGTTTGACGTTGCGAGTCTGATAACAAAGAATCTGTCATTAACAAAAAGTGACTGATATCTGTGATATCGAGATAACTAGAACTTACCCCTTGCAGCAAGAGATTACCTTGCGCATCCGTCGATGTTTGTAGATGAAAATCTGTGACTGGCCAAAGATGATGCGGTAAATCAATATAAATTTGATCGCCACCAAAAATTTGTGAATTCCCTTCGCGCTTCCACCCGATATTTGCACTGATTCTATCAATCATTTGAGATTGTTTTCTCTGCGCAGAATTTAATTCCACACCAAATGCTTCAAAACTACTTTGAATTTTATCCCATTGCTTATTTTGCCAACTCGCCCAAATTTTTACACTGGCTAGACCCGATTTGATTTGCAATCCTTGCACGGTATATTTGCTTAACCATTGCGGTAAAGAAAATCCTTCTAAATACACATAAAAATGACCGCGCGCTTCTTCTAGTTTTCTGACATCCCCATTCCAAACAAAGTGTAACTCCACTTTGGTTGGCATTTCTTGATTCAGAAGCGCCTCACCATCTACGACATGTTCTGCTTCATCATTGCGTAAAGAAAGATTGGTTATTTTAATCGAAAGTTTAGGTTGATTCGGCAAAATGTAAAATAAATCGATATTTTCTAACGCCAATCGCGGTTGTGAAAAAATCCACGCAAATGCTTTGTCTGTTTCAACAGAAGCGCCTGTCATGGTATCTTCCATATTGAATGCACCCAACTGACCTACTTGAACTTGTCCAGTCGCTTTTTGATTCACTGTTAATTGCAAACCCGACACAGTGATATTTTCAACAACAACTTCTCGCGCGGTTAAACTGCGCCATAAACTAAATGCAATATCAAAGCGCTTCATGACAACTTTAGGTTTTAAGGTGTCCTTATCTAACACGGTGACATTATTCAAGGAAAATTCTGGCGAATAACCATGCCAACTCACTTGAACTTGTTGAATGAGAACAGGAGTTTCTAATAATTTACTGGCAAGCGCTTCAAAATCAGCGCGATGTTGATTGAGCACAGGCGTCAACAAACGCATCATACTCACCAACAAAGCGACTAAAATAATCGCTGAAGCAAGTAAGTATCCTAACTTATGCAACAGTTTACTCAAAAAAATCTTCACGCCTCAATCCTTTCTGACAGTGGCAAAATGTCATAACGCTCTTGTGTGTAAGAAGCTTCTGCCTGTAATTTAATCGGCTTCTTGAGTTCGGCTTCCAATTCCGCTAATAAGGTTGATTCTTCATTTAATAATTCATTTGTCAATTGTGGTGACGCAATCACAAGATACCCTGTCCACGGGTAATTATGCGCAATCCGTTTTAATTCTCTAAAGACTTCATAACAAACCGTCTCTAACGATTTAATCGAACCACGCTTATGACATAAAGGACAAGGCGCACACAAAATATGTTCCAAACTTTCGCGTGTGCGCTTACGTGTCATTTGTACTAAACCCAGACTGGACAATTCACTGACTTGTATCTTGGCGCTGTCTTTCGCTAAAGAAGATTTTAAGGATTGTAGCAAATGCTCTTGGTGAGCAGGATCCGTCATATCAATAAAATCGATAATGATAATGCCGCCCAAATTTCTTAAGCGTACTTGACGCGCAATCACATCAATGGCTTCTAAGTTTGTCGTAAAAATTGTTTGTTCGTGATGGCTACTGCCCGAATAAGATCCCGTGTTCACATCGATAGTTGTCATCGCTTCTGTTTGATCTATGACAATATGGCCACCCGATTTTAAGGGGACTTTACGCTCTAGGGATTTTTGCAATTCATTTTCTACGCCATAGACATCAAATAACGGTCTGTCACTGTGATAATATTCAATACGCTCTGCTAACGCTGGCACATAACGTTCTGCAAATGCTTTCATTTCTGACACGGCCACCTGATGATCGACGCGGATTTTTTCGACTTCATATCCCACCATGTCACGTAAGACACGTAACACAATCGGAATTTCTTCATAAACCATTTCTGTGGGTTTTACGAGAGCCGTACGCGACACCACTTCTGACCACAAAGTATTTAAAAATATTTTATCGGCATCGATTTCTGCTTGCTTTGCACCTTCTGCCGCTGTTCTAAAAATAAAGCCACCTTGCTCGCCCGCTGTCGTCATGGCGAGCAGACGTTGGCGTTCTGTTTCATCAACAATTCTTTGCGACACTGCGACATGAAAAGATTGCGGTGTTAAAACGAGATAACGTGATGGAATCGTAAATTGTGTTGTTAAACGCGCGCCCTTTGAACCTAAGGGATCTTTATAAACTTGCACTAAAATTTCTTGACCGACAACAAGCAATTCTCTGATATCGGGATAAACATGCGGTGCATGATCTTGCACTGTCATATCTGAAACGTGTAAAAACGCAGATCGATCTAAACCGATATCCACAAAGGCAGCTTGAATACCTGGTAGCAATCGATTGACACGGCCTTTATAAATATTGCCGAGCAAGCCTTGATGTAAACTGCGCTCGATATAAATTTCCTGCAGGATACTGCTTTCAAGTAAGGCGACACGCACTTCACGTGGCGTGATGTTAACGAGAATTTCTTGTGACATGGGATCATGCAACCTTAAAACGGCGCCTATAATCCCGCATTATACTAAATACCCACGGCCATAGCAGCATACTTGTCAGAGAACTTGACCAATATAGCCAGGAATTGGGTAGCGAGCCAATAAAGCCTTGAATACAAAATAAAATGAATTGATAGCCCATGACGAATAAAAATACCCATAATCCTTGTTGAATCAGGGAATACATTCTTAATTGCGCATGCATACGGACAACGAAATAAGTCACAATAGTCATCGCCAAGGCATGCTCACCTAGTAAAGTCCCGGTCAAAACATCTAAAAATATCCCAACGATCCAAGCAGTTCCAACATTCACACGATAAGGGATAGTCATCGCCCAATAAATTAAGACTAATAACACCCAAGTAGGCCGTAACCAAACCGTCCACTCAGGCATTGGCAATAGCATCAGCAACATAGCAACAATGAATGAAGTGGGCACCACTAACCAATGATAGGATTCTTGATTCATTTTGGCGCTACCTGTGCATGATTTTCGGGCGTTTTTTGATTTGACCACACTAACAATACCTGGCGACTACGATCTAAGTGGGCGCTAGGCTGAACAACAATAGTCTCAAACTGCATACCAGGATCACTCGCCACTGACTCAACTTGGCCAACGGGATAACCCGCCGGATAATTTTCACCAAGACCAGAGGTCACTAAGATATCCCCTGCTTTAATGTCTACCGTTTGCGTGACGTTGACCAAACGTAATTTCCCAGAAAAACTATCGCCTACTGCGATGGCACGTACGCTATTTCTGGTATTTTGGACGGGAATGCCACTGCGTGTATCATTCACTAACAACACACGGCTAGTCGTGGGACCAACCTGGATAATTTTGCCCATGACGCCATTGGCATCTAAGACAGGTTGTCCAATATAAACAGCATCTAAACTACCTCTATCGAGCACCACTTGATTGACGAAGGGTTCAGTGTCTACTGCGAGCAACTTTGCGATCAAGACTTTTCCACGCACTTCTGTCGAAGAACGTAACAAAGCTTTTAACTGATTATTTTCGGATTCTATCGCTAACAAGCGTTGGACTTGTGCTTTTAATAAGAGTTGTTGTGATTTTAAATCGAGATTTTCTTTGACTAAAGCATCGTGCGTGCTGACGGTATCACCTAATTTATCAATTAATTGCACGGGCCAGCTGACAACATTTTCTAGCAAGGAAAGCGGCATAGACAAAGCGGTGCGAAGTTGCTGCACGCCTAACCCGCGTTGATCTAACACCATCAAAAGTATGGCGAGTCCCATCCAGAATAAAGTCCTGAATCCGGGTTGGGACTCTCGAGTAAATATGAATTTAATACGTGTATCCTCACGTTATTCTTTAACTAAAAAATCCATACCCACTGTATCAACCATTTCAAGCGCCTTGCCACCACCGCGCGCAACACAAGTGAGAGGCTCATCAGCAATAATCACAGGTAAACCCGTTTCTTCCATAAATAATCTGTCGATATTGCGCAATAATGCACCACCGCCAGTCAAGACCATGCCGCGTTCAGCGATATCAGCCGCTAACTCAGGTGGCGCTTGTTCTAATGCCGCACGAACGGCACCTAAAATTCCTGAAAGAGGTTCTTGTAAGGCTTCTAATATTTCATTGCTGTTTAAGGTAAAGCTACGAGGGATGCCTTCCGCTAAGTTACGTCCTCTGACTTCCATCTCACGGATTTCATTAGCAGGATATGCACAACCAATTTCATGCTTGATGCGCTCCGCGGTAGATTCCCCAATTAAAATGCCATAGTTACGACGGACATAGCTCACAATGGATTCATCAAATCGATCACCACCAATACGAACCGAGGCGGAATAAACAATACCGCTTAATGAAATAATGGCAACTTCGGTCGTCCCACCTCCGATATCCACCACCATAGAACCTCTCGCTTCATCAACAGGCATACCCGCACCCATTGCTGCTGCCATGGGCTCTTCCAATAAGAAGACTTCGCGAGCACCCGCGCTGATAGCGGATTCACGAATCGCACGGCGTTCGACCTGGGTTGATCCGCAAGGGACAGAAACCAGAACGCGTGGGCTAGGACGGAGAAAGCGGTTTTCATGCACTTTGTGGATAAAGTGTTGCAGCATTTTTTCTGTGACATAAAAGTCAGCAATCACACCATCTTTCATAGGACGGATTGCAGTAATATTGCCAGGTGTACGACCTAACATCAGCTTGGCTTCGCTACCCACAGCCGCCACATGTTTTTGATTATTATTGCTTGCTGGGTTTTGACGAATGGCTACGACTGATGGTTCATTGAGCACAATCCCTTTCCCTCGCACATAAATCAGCGTATTCGCTGTCCCTAAATCAATCGATAAATCGGTCGAAAAATAGCCACGTATTCTTTTTAACATACTGATACTTCCTTCATTGGATAAATAACATAGTCGTAAATTCTAATAGATTAGATATAAAGTAGCCACTGTAAATTTGTAAGCTTCTCACCTCTCTCCTTGTGAGAGAGGCAGTCAGAGCAAAACGATGGGTGAGGGATGATATTGAGTCTTATTTTCTATTTGCGGGCGGATGATACAGCGCATTGACCACTTTCTTACCCTCAGATTTGAAGAGTGAAAATTCACGTTTTTTAGACAAAAAGTCTTTAATAGTAGATCGCTGATCTTGAAGCCCAGCGTTAGGTAGCACCTGCTGAGCGGCAGATATGACAGGAAGCGTATAAGTAATCTCCTTATCAAATGTCTCTTGAAGCTTTTGCAGCCGTGTTTGCGGTGACAGTGAACTATCCATTAATCCTTGATACATATCATGAACGAGATAATATTTTAAATGCAATTCTTTAAAAGCAATTGCTGAGCTGCTTGGCTTTGATCTAAATATTTTGACCTGCTCGTCTTTCCATTGCTCATAGGTTTGTTGTTTGTCTGCATCATTCATGCCATTGACTTTTTGTTTATCTTGATCTGTCAGGCCTGCAAACCATTCTTGATAAGGAATATAGATTCCCTCTCGCTTTAACGTAGAAACCATTTCGTCGCGCAAATGTTTTTGATATTTAAAGAGCACAGATTTATCATGATCTAATTCTTTAGCTTGTTTGGCTTCTTCTGCCATGCGTAGAGAAAACTGTTTTTTAAACTCTCTTACATACTGAAAAAACATTCCCGTGAAACTATATTCCCATGGCGATTCTAACTTTAACATCACCGCTGCTTTTAACATCGATAACGCAGCTTTCTCAGCAGCATCACCATGATAGGAAGAGAGCAACCTGTCCAATCTAGTCATTAGAGTACTCAACGCCAGAAGATTATTGGGAAGCGAAATAATAATCAATTCGATATGCTCTTGACCGGTCAAAGCCTCGCCAGATCTCACAGTCGCATCTGCAATTAACCCTTCGACATAATTCACTAATGCATTTATCAAAGTTTGCAGCTTTGACTGCCAATCCATAGAAACGAAGCCTAAAATAATATCGTCCAAATGCATGAGAGTTGCGTTGTAGCGTTTTTTTGAAGCGGTGCTACGCGAAATTCTATGATGGCAAGCTTCCATTAATTTTCTTTGCAAGTGCTCGTCTGATTTATCTTCTTCGAATTTTTTCCATTCTTCTTTGATTGAATTTATTCTTGCAGTCCTCTCGCCTGGTGTCATTGTTTGACTCGCGAGAAATTCTTCTGCAGAAGTTGCACTCTTCTTTTTAATTATTTCTATTAATTCATTTATTTCTTCCTGCGGCATTTGCTTACTCAAAAGACATTCTATTGTAGAGCGGAAAAAAGTTTGTTGTATATCGTCAGTGTTTTTCGACTCAAGTGATGCCGGATTACCTTCTCCCGCCTCTATAATTTTTATCATTTGTACGCGACAAGAATTATTAAATTGTGACAATATGTGCTCTTTGACATGCTTTTTATAAGACGCAGCCATTTTAGAGTCAATTTCCTTATGCTCACCTAGTGCTTCAACTTTACTTTCATGTATGCTTTTATGACTTAATTTAGTAATTTTAGCATTGACAGCATTACGTAAACACACAAATGAATCTAACAATGAACACTGACTAATGTTAGCTTCAAAAAGCACCTTGAGATCTTCTGCTAGCAAATCCAAAGCTTTCACATCGTTTGGCAGCAGAAGAATCAAGAGCTGAATATTGAGATCTTGCGAACAGGCTTTCTGCGTCATCATTGAATAATGACTCTCAAAACCGTGCACAAAAGCATCTAGCTCTCTGAGAAAATCATTAAACTGCGCCAAGTGTTTTGCAGACAATGGTTTTTTTGCGACAAGACTCTTCCAATCTTCCGACAAGATACTCACCATCATTTCTTCGAAAGTCGATCCAGGCCTTACCCCGGCTTGCAGATGTGTGAAAATTTTCTTGCGGCAAATATCTTCTATTTTTCTTTTTAACTGTTTCTCTGCTTTTTCTTCTTTAACTTTTTTATAGGCTTGTTTAAGGAGTGCTATTTTTTCTTCTCTTAAGACTTTTAATTTGGCTTCTTTGCCTTCATCTGATAGCACTTTAGATTCAAGCAATATTGTTTTATTTATTAAAAAATCTGAGCGGATGGCCTCAAGACTGCCTTGATACATTTTATAACGGGCATCTAACTGGCTAGGCGTTGCTTCATCTGCTTTATTCGACTCTTCATTAAGTTGCGCGCCTGCTTCATCACCCCGAATTGTAATCACTGCTCGACCACAGGAAAGTCTATATTGTAATAAGATTTGTTCATTGCGACGCTGATTATATGAGGCAGAAATTCTAGCGAATTTTTCTTTATCTTGATAAAAATCTTCGGTTTTAAATTCATCATTTAAAATTTTAATTTTAGTTTCTATTGCATCATAAAAATAAATAAATGCCTCCATATTCCGACACTGACCAATATCTGCGTTATCCAGCGCTTCGAGATACATCAACATCAATTTTAAAGCTTTGATACTGCTTGGTAAAATCTCAACCAATAATGGTTGAATAATACCTGGGTGGCGCTTTTCGTTAGTCTCTTCAATATAGTGCACAGCAATACCATGCGTAAAATGATTAAACTCCGCAAGAATATTGTAAAATTTATTCTTTTTTTCTTCTGTTAATTGGTTTTCTGTAATCAGATTCGCCCAATCTTCTGACAAAAACTCTATCACAATTTCTTCAAGCGTTAAGCTAGGCTTTATTTTAACTGGCAAATGTGAAAACTCAGCTGCCGAGAAACGCACACCAGCTTTTTCATCTTCTGCCATCTCATCAACTGGTAATGTTTCCTCTGATTTTTGGCCAGCATTAGCAGTAGTCTCAAGTTGCAATTTGCGCTCTAGCTCTCTAATCTGATTGATATCTAACGAATCCAATTCATCATCAACTTCACCTTCAGTCACTTCTGACGTTCCCGCATCAGCAACATGACCGTGCGATAAATCCATGCCAAACTCTGGGATGTTCTCGTAATCCAGATCGCCTAAACCATCATCCATTTCTTCGTGTGTATTGGTTTGTGCAAATGAACGACTCGGCTCTAAAAGCATAGAAGCATGATCTGAAGCCGTAGAGAACTCATCCTCTTCGTCAGAATCTTTACGCTGTCCTTTCTCCTTATCGTGGTCATGACTTTTTTGTTCTTGGTTTTGAAAGCTTGCTACCGTCTCATTCATGATATCTATCGCATGCAGCAGCTTAGAGTATGATTTGTTGTAAGGATTAGATAACTCTTGAAGATTAAATTTTCCTCTACCATCTTCCATGAAGAAGCGCTTTCGTATTACTTCTAAGTCTTTTAATAAGGCATCGCATGCTTCACTATATTGATGAAGATCATTGACAGGCTTAGGGTTTTGATTGTGAGCATGCTTTACTTTTACTGAGAGCCTTATTGCTTCATTTGCATAAACAACCGCAATTGCTTTCTCATTATTAAAATCTTTTTGAAGCGCCTTTATCATGCCTGTAGAGTGAATAGCTCTCAAATAAGATGCATTATAGAGGTTTGTATCATTATCTAAATTATATTTGACTATGGATGACGATGTAAAACGCGACTCTAATACATGGAGTTGCTTCAGCAAATCATCAATTCGTTTTCGACAATGATTAAATTCTTTAAATGTTAATTTACCAAATGCAATATTTTCGTTTGACTCTCTGCTGAGTGGCTCTAACTCATCATGCAGTTGTAATGCTTGTTGTTCTAATTTTAGAGACTCTTTCCACATCTGACGTGATTCATCTGTATTGGTATTCTCATCCATAGGTCCAACATGCCCAGGATAAAATCGGTGGTTCAGTACATCTAACATTAAAGTGAACGTATCTTTCAATCTAGGCATTAAATCGTTTTCTAATGAGAATTCAAAAAAATCTCTCATTGCCAATCCCAACGCTTCGGTGAGATCGTTAACAATTTGCGGCACCCAGCTAGCATCAATGGTAGTGAATAAGTTTTTAATACGGTTTAATGTAAAAGGTCCTGGGAAGCTCCCAGTCACCAGCTTTTCTTTTTTAATAAGAATCAAAGCTTCATAACTCAAATAAAGACAATGAATCGCATACTCTTGCTGCTGTTTTGCTGTCGCATGAGCAAAGTTGATCTTGGGTGAGTCTCCGATTTTTATGCCTAATGTTTTATCGTCTAACTCAAATGAATCACCTAATTCGACAGTAATCGGAACCAGTAATCCTCTCGTGGCATTTTCTTTGAGTTTTTTAGAATAAGCAGAAGTTTTGCTATATTGTTGTCTTTTACTTTCGTCAGGGATCAGATCAAAAATCCGTTTGATAGCGTTATCTAGAATAGTTTCTCCAAGCGTTCGAGCCTGCAATTTATCTTCAATATGATGGTTTGGGCTACCATTTCCGATAGGCGCGGGATTACCGTTACCATTCAAGGTCTTAGGTGCAGGATGTGGTCTGTTATTGCTTGACAGCATGCTTCTGAATCCCCGTTTTATATGATGATATTGTTTTATTCATCTCTTTGGATAGGCAGCTTATCAAAGAAAGATTAAAAAAACCTTAACGATTGACCGAAAAAGGGAAAAAATGGATGATTTTCAACAGGGTTACACAGTATAATCCTCCCTCTTTTCAGAAGCCTTGTAATGGAGCAAACCATGTCGCTAACCGCTGCTGACGTCAAAAAAATTGCGCATCTCGCTCGCTTAAATATGAGCGATACTGATGTTGAAGTTTATTCAAAACAACTATCGAGTATTTTAGAATTTGTTGAGCAAATGAACAAAGCTGACACCACAGGGATAGAACCTTTGGCCCATTCAATAGAAATCGCAGCCCCTATGCGTGATGACCAAGTGAGCGAAACCAATCAACGCGCTGCTTTTCAAGCGATAGCCCCTCAAGTCGAAGCGGGTCTTTATCTCGTTCCTAAAGTGATTGAAGGTGAATAGCATGATTAATAAAACCATTGCTGAACTATCAAAAGAATTACACGCAAAAAAAATCTCTAGCGTGGAATTAACACAACAATTTCTTGATCGCATCAAAAAATTAGATAAAAACTTAAATAGTTTTATTACGCTGACAGAAGACCATGCACTAGCGGATGCGAAAAAAGCGGATGCACAAATTGCCAAAGGCGCGACAACACCTCTGACTGGCATTCCCTTTGCGCATAAAGATATTTTCTGTACGCAAGGCATTAAAACCAGTTGCGGATCGAAAATGCTTGATCCTTATATTTCGCCTTATGATGCGACCGTCGTCACACGATTAAAAGACGCTGGCACTGTTTTATTAGGCAAAACCAATATGGATGAATTCGCGATGGGTTCATCGAATGAAAATAGTTTTTACGGTCCTGTCAAAAATCCTTGGGATTTAGAACGCGTTCCCGGTGGATCTTCTGGTGGATCAGCTGCTGCAGTTGCCGCACGTTTGACACCAGGCGCAACCGGAACGGATACTGGCGGCTCAATTCGACAACCGGCTGCATTATGTGGTGTTAGCGGTCTCAAGCCTACGTATGGCAGAGTGTCACGCTATGGCATGATTGCATTTGCTTCTAGCTTAGACCAAGGTGGACCTTTAGCCAAATCAGCAGAAGATCTTGCAATACTCTTAAATGCGATGGCAGGTCATGATGAACGTGATTCGACTAGTGTCGATATGGCCGTGCCTGATTTCACTGCTACACTGAATGATTCTATCCGTGGACTACGCATAGGCTTACCAAAAGAGTATTTTGATGAAGGTCTTGATAAAAATGTAGCGATCGCTATCCAAAATGCGATCAAAGAATATGAAAAATTGGGTGCTACCATCCATGACATTCATTTACCGTCTAGCGCATTATCCATTCCTGCTTATTATGTCTTAGCACCGGCAGAATGCTCTTCAAATCTTGCGCGTTTTGATGGCGTGCGTTATGGCCACCGCTGCAAAGATCCCAAAGATTTGGAAGATTTATACAAGCGCTCACGCAGCGAAGGATTCGGTAGCGAAGTTACACGCCGCATCATGATTGGAACGTATGCGCTGTCTGCTGGCTATTACGATGCTTATTATCTGAAAGCACAAAAAATCCGCGGCTTGATTCGTGAAGATTTTATCAATGCTTTTAAAAAAGTGGATGTGATCATGGGTCCGACCTCACCGACACCGGCATTTAAACTCGGTGAAAAAGTCAGCGATCCGATCAGCATGTACTTATCAGACATTTACACTATCGCAGTGAATCTTGCAGGGCTACCTGGCATGTCTATCCCTGCTGGTTTTGCAAATGATTTACCTGTTGGCTTACATTTAGTCGGTAACTTTTTTGAAGAAGTACGCTTGCTCAATGTCGCGCATCACTATCAAAAAGTCACAGATTGGCACACACGCTCACCAAAGGGGTTTTAAGATGGAATGGGAAACAGTCATTGGTCTAGAAATTCACGCACAACTCTTAACGAAAAGTAAAATTTTTTCTGGTGCATCCACCGCATTTGGCGCAGAACCTAACACCCAAGCTTGCGCGGTTGATTTAGGATTCCCAGGTATTTTACCTGTATTAAATAAAGAAGTTGTGCACATGGCAATTAAATTTGGTTTAGGTGTTGGCGCAGAGATAGCCGCTAAATCAGTTTTCGCACGCAAAAATTATTTTTATCCTGATTTACCAAAAGGCTATCAAATCAGCCAATATGAATTACCTATTGTCGGCAAAGGTCATTTGGATGTTCAATTAGAAGATGGCACCATGAAACGTATCAATATTACACGCGCGCATTTAGAAGAAGACGCGGGCAAATCTTTGCATGAAGATTTTCATGGCTTGAGTGGTATTGATTTAAATCGTGCGGGCACGCCTTTGTTAGAAATCGTCTCAGAACCTGATATGCGTTCCGCCAAAGAAGCGGTTGCTTATCTTAAGTCGATTCATTCCTTAGTGCGCTATTTAGAAATTTGTGATGGCAATATGCAAGAAGGGTCATTCCGTTGCGATGCAAACGTATCGGTACGCCGCAAAGGGGATAGCAAATACGGCACACGTACAGAATTAAAAAACATTAACTCATTCCGTTATGTTGAAAAAGCGATTAATTATGAAATTGAAAGACAAATTGCCTTGATTGAAAGTGGCGGCAAAGTCACGCAAGAAACAAGATTATTTGATCCTGCGAAAAATGAAACTCGCCCCATGCGCAGCAAAGAAGAAGCGAATGATTACCGTTACTTCCCAGATCCTGATCTGTTACCCGTTGCAGTGACGGAAGAAATGATCAAGACAATTCGCGATGAATTACCTGAACTGCCACACCAAAAACGTCAGCGTTTTATGGAGCAATATGGTTTGAGTGCTTATGATGCGGATGTGTTAGTCAGCAGTCGCGCGTTAGCCGCTTATTTTGAAACCGTAGTGGAAGAATCAGGTGCCTCTGCAAAATTAGCGACAAACTGGATTATGGGTGACTTGTCTGCTGCTTTGAATAAAGAAAATCTGGAGATCACAGAAAGCCCTGTCACAACTGCGCAGCTAGCGAAGTTATTACAACGCATAGAAGATGACACCATTTCTGGCAAAATCGCGAAAACCGTATTTGAAGCGTTATGGAATAAAGAAGGTGATGTCGATCACATTATTGAAAAACATGGCTTGAAGCAAGTAACGGATAGCAGCGCGATCGAGAAATTGGTTGAAAAAATTATTGCGGATAATCCTGAGCAAGTGACGGATTATCGTTCGGGTAAAGATAAATTGTTTGGGTATTTTGTTGGACAGGCGATGAAAGCGTCGGGTGGGAAGATTAATCCGCAACAGTTGAATGAATTGTTGAAGAAGAAGTTGAGTGCTTAATTCTATTTAGTTGAGCCCTGTCATGCCAGCGTGCTTTTAGCTGGCATGACACACATCTAGAATTTGTGGGTAATGATATGTATGTAACAGAACCCCAGTCATTTTAATTCTTAAATCTCACTATCACCCCATACCCAATCACACCAAAAAACACCGTCGGAAAAATCGCCGCCACAAACGGTGACAATTGAAACACCACACTAAACTGCCCTAAAAACGCATTCAAAATATAAAATCCAAATCCTAAAGCCACCCCAAACAAAATACGCCACCCCGTTGTCACAGAACGCGACGATCGCATCACAAACGGCAGCGCCAACAATATCATCACCAATGTCGTCAACGGTTGAAACACACGCTTCCAAAATTCAAATTGGAAATCACTGGCTTGCAAACCACTTTGCGTCAAATGCCTAGCGTATTCATGCAAAGTGGCTAATGACATTTCCGCAGGCTCAATCACACCCACATTCAAAAGATTAGGATTCAACGCCAAATCCCAAGACGCTTTCGCCATCGTCTGCGTCTCTGTTTGATTATGCGCAAAAGATGTTTTCACCACATCATGCAACACCCATTTCCCATGAACTAAATCTAATGATTTGATGTAATACGCAGCCAATAACTGATGATTAGCATTAAATTGATATCGCGTCACATCTTCTAAATGATGCAACCCCACGACACGACGAATATTTAAAAAATTATTGCCTTCATGCATCCACACACCGGACAACGTCGCAACCGCTTGCCCACCATTTTGTTCACTCTGCTTGCGCACACTTGCGAAATGATTTCCTAAAGGAGACAACCACTCCCCTACACCCGTCGCAATCAAAATCACCACAAAAGCCGCTGCAAACACTGCGCGTGTAATTCTATGAGTAGACACACCCGCCGTACGCATCACAATTAATTCTTGATGTGTTGACAGCATCCCTAAACCCAACACACCCCCTAACAACATAATCATAGGGAAAAATTGATAGAGACTATGCGGCATTTCAAGAATCACATGAAATAAAGCTTGTATGATGCCGTAGTCACCCGACCCGACATCTTTTAATTCTTCCAATAAGGTAATAATAAACGTCAAGCCTGTCGTTGCTAACAGCACTAACATCGTAGCCGCCATGACAGTTTTTGCGATATAACGATCTAACATTTTCATGCGGGTTTCCTGCCAAGTTTTCTAAAAGGCAAACGCCACAAATAATCACTTTGCACCATCAGCAACAATCCACCCACGGCGAGAAAAACAAGATGCACCCACCAAAGTCCAACACCAATCGCCACATTTTTTTGATCTACCCAATTGCGCGCCACAAATAACAAATCAACATAAATAATATAAAGCAACATAGCCGGCACTAAATGTGAATACCTTCCTTGACGCGGACGCACTCTGCTTAAGGGTATGGCCATCAACATTAAAATCATTGCCGAAATAGGCATAGACAGCCGCCATTGCAATTCACCCGCATATTCAGGATTGGTATAGCCATACCATAATGTTGCGCTAGGGATAGCTTCAATGGCTTGACGCGCACTACTCAATCCTGCTGTTGGGATATGCACTGCATATTTTTCAAATTGAATGACTTTATAAGCATTATCACCTGGCGTACCCTCATAGCGACTCCCATGACTCGTCACCACAAAATTTTCATGCGAGACTGGGTCTTTTTCTTGATAGCCTTTGTCCGCAGATAAGACCACCCAAGGTGTATTATTCCCCGCTTCAGGCTTTTTGATCGCTTCTGCAATAAAGACATTGTTGGCTTGCTTTCGACTACGCGGGATACTTTCGACATATACGACCCAGCGCCCATCGTTAATCACTTGAAAACGACCGGGGCGCAAGGTATCGATAATCGTATTTTGAGCAATATTTTGGTCCCGCTGCATAGCCAGTTGCGGATTGACCCATAGCATGAGCACTAAAACTACAACTGCCACGCCAACCGCCACCCAACTCGTAATCACCACCACCCGCTTTAAGCTGAGGCCACAGGCATTTAAGACAGGCATTTCACTATCCGCATAAAGCCGCCCATATGCCAAAATAATCCCAAGATATAATCCTAAAGGCAGTAATAAGGCGAGTAAATAAGGGATTTCAAAGCCCATTAAGCGAATCACAATACTGGCCGCGATCTTACCCGCAGCGGCATAGCTCAAATAGCGCACTAATTGATTACTGAGGAAAATCAATAGAAATATCAGCGTCACTGCGAGCAGTGTAGCGACCACTTCTTTCATGAGATAACGTGGGATAATCACTTGATGACAAACCTATTTTTTCCAGTAAACTTGGCATTATACAAAAAACTACGCGTAGGAGCTAACATGAAATTTACCTTAAAACAGGGCAATTCGGTCAATCAGCGCGGCGCTTCCCTGATTATTGGCGTCAGTGAGAAAGGAGAATTGACCTCTGCCGGCCATGCCATCGATAAAATGAGCAAAGGCTATATCCGTCAATTGATTAAACAAGGTGAAATGGACGGCAAAAAAGCCCAAACCTTATTATTACACCATGTTCCTCATACCGATGCGCAACATGTTTTATTAGTCGGCTGTGGCAAGTCCCTCACCGTCAGCCCTAGCGATTTCCGCAAATTGGCTTTGTTGAGTATACGCGCACTGTCACAGAAAGCACGTCATGCGATCAGCTTTCTCACAGAACTCACCGTAGAAAAAGAAGAGATGGCTTGGAAAATCAAACAAGTTGTAGAAACTTGCAGTGAAGCGCTTTATCGTTTTACAACTTATAAAAGTGAAAAAGCACCCGCTCAATTCTTCAATGAATTAACCATTGCTGTGCCAGATAAAAAAGCACTCACGCAAGGTGAAGATGCTTTACAACAAGGCATCACCATTGCAGACAGCGTGAGCTACACAAAAGATATCGCGAATCAACCCAGTAATATTTGTACGCCAGCTTATCTCGCCGAACAAGCGAAAAAACTCAGCAAAGAATGCAAAGCGATTAAAGTGAAAGTGCTTGAAGAAAGCGATATGAAAAAACTCGGTATGGGCGCACTACTCGCTGTTTCTCAAGGCAGCGCGCTGGATGCGAAATTAATTTGTCTAGAATACAAAGGCCCCGGCAAAAAATCAGAAACCGTTGCCTTGGTTGGCAAAGGTATTACGTTTGATACCGGTGGTATTTCACTCAAGCCTTCTGATTCCATGATAGGCATGAAATACGATATGTGTGGCGCAGCAACTGTCTTAGGCACAATGAGAGCTGCCGCAAAATTAAAATTACCGATTCATATAGTTGGCATCATGGCTGCTGCTGAAAATATGCCAAGTGGTACAGCTTGCAAACCAGAAGACATCGTCACAACGATGTCAGGTCAAACGGTAGAAATTATGAATACCGATGCTGAAGGGCGTTTAGTGTTATGCGATGCGTTAACTTATTGTGAAAAATATAAACCTGATACTGTTATCGATATTGCAACACTGACAGGTGCTGTTGTAGTTGCTTTAGGGACGCATGCAACAGGTATGCTCGCTAACAATGACGAGCTCGCAAAAGATTTATTAAAAGCTGGCACACAAAGCCATGACCGCGCTTGGCAATTGCCTTTGTGGGAAGAATACCAAGATCAATTGAAAAGTCCTTTTGCCGATATGTCAAACGTCGGTGGACGCGGAGTCTACGAAGCCGGTGATCAGCGTAATGTTAAAGACTCTGAGGTCAACGAGGCAGAGCGATACAAGGAGGGGCAGCCAAATAGTCATCTGGCTAATGACTCCAGTA
>CAJCIZ010000112.1 GCA_903970525.1 Myxococcales bacterium
GTGATACAGTTCTAAATAGACCGCTTACGATCAAGATTATCTAGAACACTATAGAAAATTATTTCTAAGCAATTCGAATATACTAATCTGAAAGTACATTACTCTTCTTAAACTCATATATTTCTGACGACTTCGCCCCCATACACTTCAACAAGTCATCTGTAATTTTCTGTATAGACTCACGCAAACGCTCAACATCCATCACAATATAACCCGCCGTCACATCATGATTCATTTTATGGTTAAGTAATCGTTTTAAAGCATACGCAGGAATATCAAGACTCTCAGCGATAGTAATAAAAGTTCGACGTAAGTCATGTAGAGTAAAGCTCACTCCTGATACATAGAAGAAGAGATAGTGTCAAGTATTCACATATAATATGTCCATCTTTAGTATCTAAATTAGTTTATTATATGTGAATACTTAACACTGGCTTCTCACTAAAATGTTCCCTGCTTCTCATCTAAATTGTGAGTTATAATATAAGTTATCTGCTTCTGATAAGTGAGCCAATATATGGCTTTAAATCGGGAAAAGACGGTAATAGCATCAGACAATTACATCAAGATAAATGTCTGTAGGCTTTTGGGGTCAGACCCTGTAGGATCTGTAGTAAATGTGGTCAGGCTCAAGAAACTTTAGCGTGATGCTAGTGGCTAATGTCTACAAAGGATGTGTTATGAAAAAAATAATATGTACGCTTTTATTATTTCTTATCTCAAATATTAATTTTGCAGCAGAAGTTCCTTATGGAACCTATCCTGTTAATTATGTTAACAAGCTTAAATGCATAGAATTTTATAACAACAATGGAAATCTTTATTGCAGTTTTAACGCAGGCACTATTACGCCTATCGATCATGCTATTCTCAACTATGAAAAATTTAATATTGCGTTTGACGATAGGTTCTGGGCTGTTGCATCAGGGCAAAATCAAGATTTTTATTTGTCAACTGAATATATCCCAAAAGACGACATCCCGGATATGTGGAGCGAGATGATTACAAGTCAATATATTCCAGGCCCACAAGCCACCATTTCTCCACGTCAATATTTTAATCGCGTAATGGAACAAATTATTCATGCAGGGTTTCAGCCTATTATTACTATAACCAAAGAAACACCTGATGAACTTATCGCTGAATTCCGAGTCAAAACACCTACAGTAAACCAAGATGAGTTACAGCGAATTATTAAAACAGAAAATGGTTTCTATGCTTTGCATTATGCAAAAAGATCTCCAGACATTGGCCCAGCAGAGAGAAAAAAATGGTTGAATAATTTGCAGAAGTCTACATTGAAAAATGCAGATGAATCATGAGAATTGATATACAAAAAAATGTGATATTTAGATATAGATAGATAAGGATCAAATGCTACGTCTTAACATGATTAAATTATAAAGTGGCATTTGACCCTAAGGCATTTTGTAACGGTCGCCTGTCGAAAATAATTTATATAAATCATTCAGTTAAGATTCTGTAATTATTGAGCTATTAGCATTTAATCTGTTGCTCCGGAGCTTACCCCGGCATTCCGTACCCTCATATTGGACATAAAGTAAATATAATTGCATTATGAATATATTATTTGTACAATAATGCCTCTTAGAAATTACCCTAAAGAACCACTAATACGATGTACTCGCATAGAAATGTACGATCTAAAGATAGCTCAGAACCCATGTCTGATATTAAAGACTTTGTTCCATTTGATGCTTCGCTGTCTTCAGATTCAATTGATTACGACAAGGTAAATGATCTCTACATCGAGGTGCTGAATCAACTCGGTGATATGAACTTATCTGATGCTACAAACACCTTGAATGAAATTCACGCTTGTTTGAATGTGAAAGGTGGCCTCGCTGTCGAAAATCAACTTATCTCCAATCTTATTTTTGATATCACAGATCAACTAAAAAGCTTGCTCAAGTCGAAAATTTCAGATGAGCCTGAGAATTTACTTTCCTTCTGCATCATACTAATGCGCACAGCACAATTCGCCACGTTAAATAGTTCGCATTATTTCATGAACGTGATATTTAAATTATGTATAAGACAAATCTACGACAATCCAGACAACATAAAACAATATATCAATTACTCAAATATAATAAGACAGTTGTTGAATGAAGTGGATAATCAGTATTCTCTTTGCTACAACAGGATGTTTCAATTGATAGAATGTTTAATAACAGAGAATAGCGCAGACATATCTAAAGCCTTGTTTGCGTTAAATGATGAAATCATTCTAATCGATGATCAGTTAGACTTTGAACAAAATTATTTGGCTCTCTTATACCAAATTATATTGAGAATGAAAGTGAGGCTGTCATCATTTACCCACACAGCCACTAGCAGAATAGATGCTCAACTATTTCAGGACAGCATCATTTTTATGTTAAATCTCGCCGATAAAAGAACATCATCTTGTGATTATGTTTTAGAGTATCTGTATCAGGATTATTTCATCAATCGAATTCCGGATGTAACAGATCAGTCTGTGCTAGTTGCGACTATTGCAAACAGTTACCAAGTTATCATTCTCTACTATGAGAATGAGATTATGAAGCAGTATGATATTAAAGAAAATATGCAATATTTGCTGAAGAGTTGCATGTTGTTCTATAAAGAATATCAAATACCAAATAAAGATTTACTGAATTGGATTGATATTAATCTAACAAAATCAACCGATGAAAAAAGCATTAAGATTATACCAGAATTACAAATGCGTACTGTCAATCCAAAAGATATCACACTACCTCTCTGCTGTTTGTCTCAAAATCAAGCTAACTCAATTAAGGTGAAACCAGCGAATCCAGAAATTACACTGAGTTTGAAGCAGTCTAAAATAAGCCAGTATTTTATATCTAAACTAAAAGCAACCAGCAGTAAAATTCCTGAAAACAGCAATGCGACTAGTAAGTCACTATCATTTTTTGGAACGGTAAATACATCAAACACCAGTGCAAACAAAGAAAATATGACAGAATCGATGTTTAATATTCAACAAGCCACTTACCATAGAAACTATAATTAAGGTGTCAAGTATTCACACATAATATGGACGCAGTAACACCAGCATTTTTTTAGCTGGCATCCATCTTTCCGCTAAACAAGCAACGCCCGAGCACACCAACGACTGGATGCCAGCTGAATGAATCCTGGCATCACACTTTTTCATTTTTTTCTTCTCACTGAAAGAAAGGTGCTTTATACTCCCCATTCTCTTATAAAAGGGAATCTTTATGACAGCCTCTAATAATCCACTCAATGTTTCATTAGCCAAAAAAATCGAAGCTATCTTGCTAAATCATTTGGATGAACTGACTGAGCAACTCAAAACAGTCGGGCAATGGTATATACCGCCTGTTGTTCAGGACGCCATACAAAATACAGCTTCCATCAAACTAGGAGATGATCTCTTACGTAAAATATCGGGCAACAGCACGATAGCGGATGAAGGAAAAAAAATATTTAAAGCCTCACCACTATTAACAGAAAAATTCTGTCTGCTGAAAATAAAAGAAATAAAACAATCTCTCATCGAAGGTTACTGTGAGAAACCAAAATCAGCTGTTTCATTATTTGTGCTTGAACATGACGAAGGGAAAGACACAGCTTATGTCACAACCGTTCTCGTATTCTTTAGAGAAGGCATTGCTGAAACCATCCGCTATCGCAACTCTTCTTCAAGAGAAGCATTCGCTAATACTTTTTTAGCCCTTAAACGCTCTAAATGGCTAACCACATGTCCCGAAGAAACCATTATTCGTTTCGCGGACAGAAAGATTGAAGATAGCCTGTCTATTAAGCTCTATTGCGATGAAATTGAGTATGCATTGCCGTCTGACAAAGTAAAAGAAAGCACAGACAAAGGCAAAAACTTCTGGGAAGCCTATGCCATTAGTTATAAAACCAAAGGATTAGACCACGATTTATCCCTCATTGATGTGGTAAAAAAAAGAATCCAAAAACGTATAGCCACAACGAGCGAAGTAAAACTCGAAGCGCATCTTGACGTTATCGGAAAATACAAAGAAGATCTCGATCAATCACAATATGTAAAACGAATATTGCGTAACCAACGCCTAGGAATGGGATCATTACTCTACCTGCCGACAGGTTTTGGTAAAACATTTATTATGATGCTTGCGATGGCACAGCACTATATCAGCCTTCCGTCCCAAAAACGTAAACCCTACTTGATTGTCGCACCTAATAATGTCAAAGATTCATGGATTGATAATTTAAAAAAAGCTGAAGAACAATTCGAAGGAAACCAAAAGATTTTTGGCGAAAAGCTCTCCGCAAAAAAACCAGAATCAGAAAAAGAATTTGCAGCTTACATTAAAAAATTACAGGAGGAAGGTAGTGCAGATGACAGCAGCCAACCTCGCGATCAAATTATACTAATCAGTGATACCATCCTCAAAAATCATATTACTAACATTTATAAAGGACAAAATAAACTTCCAGCTATCATTGAAAACCATCTTGCCCTTCTCAAAAGAAGCGGCGTTATCACAGGCAATAAACTGATTATTGGCAGCAGCATCGAAGAATGGAAAAAACAAATTCTAGGTGTTTTTTCTTATCTATGCACACCACAAAGTGTATTTACCACTTTAACGAACAGCTTGAATCAGCTACTACCTGACGCGCTAAAGCAACAACCTAGAAAAGCAGAAGAAAACTGGCTAAGCTTTTTTACTGTAATAGACAATATCACCGTATTTAGAGACGCTATAGTAAAAAATCACACATTAATACAAAACATACTCAGACAATGCCGTTTACCACTGATAGGTCCAGATAATGAATCAGCAGACCGTATCTTTAACCATTTACGCGGTTATTTTTTATCAAGGGATTGCATCGTTCGTCAAAAGCTTAAATTTGACCGTGACTTACCACCCCAAAATGCTCTTATTCAATGTGTTGGTGAAGAGAATAGGCTCGGAGGTCTATTTCAAAAACTGAAAGAATTATCCGATACACAGCTCGCCGCACAAAAAAAGTTTGCCGCTTTTATTGGCTGTTTCAATGGTGTTCTTGTAGATGAAAGCCAGTTTGTATTAGTCAAAAAACCAGAAGGCGCCGTGAACACGCGCGATATTATTTTCGAAATGTCTGACGCGTATCTCACCTCTAGCAAAAAAAATAGCCCAGAAAATCCATTAATCATTGCGGCCTCTGCCACACCATGGCCCAATGATTTAGATCAACTTAAGTTACATTTACAATTTCTTGCCCCACTGCAGATGAAAGAAAATGTAAAGCTGAATGATTTTTTATTTAGCAAATGGAACAAGCTCGAGAAAAAAATCGAAGAGTATGCTAAAGCTGATACAAACAAAAAGAACCTGCTGTCTGAAATCCAGCGCAATGCCACAGAGGTGCTTGAACATTTTCACCCATGGGTAAATAACTTTTTTAACGAACTCGTCATTTATGAAAAAGCTTCGCAAGGCCAAACAAATAATGTCAATGATAAATTCTTTTATATAAAGTGCAAAAAAGAAAATAAAGTTGCTATCATTAACGCGCAAAAGAAACTTCAAGAAGAAGAGGACAAAGCGAATAACACGATTGATGATCTCGATAGTGAAAATGACACCACAGAATCCAAGGAAACTGTAATCACACCTCCGTCAACAGAAAATGAATCTGGCATCCTGAGAATTATCAGTAAATTCTACTCTGGCTTGCTAGGGTATGACGACATCAAGAGTGAAAAAAAACAGCTGTATAATAACATCTGTACATACGTAGACAATCTTGGTGGGGTTTACTCGTACACTATCGAAAAATGTTTGCGTCTCATCAACGATAGACCTCATCAAAAAATCGCGATCTATGTTGATGAGACAAAAGATGCCTTGTTTTTAGAAAAGATAATTAGCGAGTTTTATGAGAACACCCTAAATATGCCAGGTTGTGAAATTGGATTTTATTACAACGATGACTTTGTGCGCAACCAAGGTCGAGATGATGATACGCCAACCTTAAACACAAATCGTGACGCCAATAAAAATGCATTCAATAATGAATTTCATCTTGATGATTACATCAATTTTATTACCGAGCGATTTACGAGCACCAAGCTCAGCGCTACTTTTCCGACTAAAATAGTCTCTAAAAAATTGGTACCTTTATATTTGATGTTTAAAGCCATCATGGAAGGCAACAATTCTCGTCGCTTCTCACTCCTCGAAGAAGCGGAAGACATGAATCAAGACGAAAAAGTAAGAGCGGCTAACAAGGCAAACTTTAAGGTATTTGATATCTTATATCAACATATGCGAAATTTATTATGCGATAACCATAAAGACGTCGCTAATGTTCTCGCTGATACACAAGAAGAAATTAAAGCAGACAATCGCTTAAACTCAACAGAGGTCACTCAGTGCCTGCGATTTATTGAATTCATGACCATTATTGTTCGATTTGAACAAGTATCCAAATCTAACATTATTTATTTCGACAAAGAAAAAGATGGCGATGACTGGTTACAACGCTTACAGAAATTCTTGCCTAGCAATAAAACAGCATCTTCATCTGTCGATGACGCATTTAACCATTTCAGGCAAAAAATTGATACTAATGTACAAAAAAAAAATATTATTTCGACAGACCTTTTGTCATCTATCCAATACACCCTGGCTTATTACATTCATAAAATTTACATGAGTCGCATATTTATCTTTGGCCAAGCGGGCACTAGCGGTATGCGAATTGATGCAGATACTATGTTTATGTTCTCTGGTGCTTGGACAGAAGGCAAGCTCACGCAAATCAGAGGCAGATTTGGACGATGGAAAGGAAAAAACCATCAACGTCCCTGCGATATTTATGCTCCATTAACAAATTCATGTTTCGAATTTTTTATTTTAAAATATTATATTATTAAATCACTTTATGACACTTTTGTGACCTCGGCGCAGCTCAACTTAACACAGCTTTGTGAACCCATACTCTTATCTCAACTACTATATCAATATTACAATACGACATTAGAAAAATTTATCATTGATGACGTTGTCTCCAAAGTGAAAAAGTTGCAAGACAATTCAAATATTAAATCATACTTTGACTACACTGCTGCGGAAAAAGCCAGATTCATTATTACAGAAAGCATCAGTGACTCGTTAAAAACATTTATTTCTTCACTGAAAGAATTACCACCTATTAATGACGTGGCTTATATCGAATCTCACTTAGACTTTCCATTAACGCAAGATGAAAATTTCGATTTGTTACCGGAAGATCACGAAGAAAAATCAA
>CAJCIZ010000113.1 GCA_903970525.1 Myxococcales bacterium
ACGACGCTCTTCCGATCTAGCAATTTTTCTTCAGTTACGCGTTCGCCATCGATCTTGACTGCGCCTTGTTCCAACATGCGCATGGCATCCGATGTGCTAGGCGTCAAACCCGCTGACTTGATGACATTAGCGATCAGCATACCGTCTCCGACTACCAATTCGATTTCATCTATATCTTCGGGAATCGCGCCTTGTGAAAATTGTGCGACGAAGGCTTCATGCGCATGCTTGGCTTCTGCTTGCCCATGGAAACGTTCGACAATTTCTTCTGCTAAACGGAATTTGATATCACGTGGATTTAATCCATTCGCGACTTCATCGCGGAATTGTTGAATTTCTGCGAGCGTTCTAAAACTGATTAATTCAAAATAAAGCCACATGGTTTCATCTGAAATCGACATGACTTTACCAAACATGTCACGCGCGGGTTCATCGATGCCTATGTAATTTCCCAGTGATTTCGACATTTTTTTGATGCCGTCTAATCCAGGCAATAAGGGCAAAGTGATCACGGTTTGCGGTTTTTGCCCGGTGTTTTTTTGTAATTCACGGCCCATGAGCAAATTGAATTTTTGATCGGTGCCGCCTAATTCAATATCAGCCTTCATGGCAACAGAATCGTATCCTTGTAACAAAGGATAGAGAAATTCATGGATAGCAATCGATTGGCCCGAGGTATAACGCTTATGAAAATCATCGCGCTCTAACATACGCGCAACTGTATGTTGCGAAGCTAATTTAATCATATCGACGGCGGTGAGTTTATCCATCCATTCTGAATTAAACATGACTTTGGTTTTATTGGGATCTAAGACTTTAAATACTTGTTTGCGATAGGTTGCAGCATTTTGGTCAACTTGCTCGCGTGTCAGCGGTGGACGGGTTTCATTTTTTCCAGAAGGATCACCAATCATGCCGGTGAAGTCACCAATTAAAAATAAGACTTCGTGGCCTAAGTCTTGAAATTGGCGCATTTTATTCAATAAAACGGTGTGGCCTAAATGTAAATCGGGCGCAGTCGGATCAAAGCCTGCTTTGACACGCAGTGGTTTGCCTGATTTTAAGCGTTCTTTGAGATCTTCTTCTAACAGAATCTCTGATACGCCGCGGCGAATAATTTCTAATGCTTCTTTTTCTGACGCCATGACCGACTCTCCTGTAAGTGAGGCATAATCATAGCAGCTTGGAACTAGACATGGCCATACCGAATGCTATCGCGCAACCATCGTTTGATTAAAGGTGCGATCACTTCACTAGAATGACTCTGTAATAAAGTCGCGGCTTGTTGCACGGCAGGAAGTAAATCACTATCCCTCAGCAAATCTGCGATTCGTAATGAAAGCTCTCCGGTTTGTCGCGTTCCTAAGACTTCACCGGGCCCACGCAATTCTAAGTCGCGCTGTGCAATCTTAAAACCATCTGTGGTTTCGCGCATAATGCTTAAGCGCTGCCTAGCTAATGCCGACAAAGGGTTTTGATACATCAGTACGCAATGACTTGCCACAGCACCTCGTCCAACACGCCCGCGCAATTGATGTAATTGCGCTAAGCCTAAGCGTTCAGCATTTTCTATCACCATTAAACTGGCATTAGGCACATCCACGCCGACTTCAATGACAGTGGTTGCCACCAATAAATTTAATTCGCCAGTCTTAAACGCAGCCATGACCTGTTCTTTTTCAGCAGCTTTCAACCGGCCGTGAATTAAGCCGATTTTTAAATCGGGGAAAATCGTGCGCATTTGTAACGCGGTATTTTCTGCGGCTTGGCATTGCAAGACTTCGGATTCTTCGATTAAAGTGCAAACCCAATAGGCTTGGCGATGGGTTGCGCAAGCCTCACGAATACGATTTAAAATTTCTTCACGCCGCGCGTTTGAAATCACGGTTGTCATCACAGGTGTTCTACCAGGCGGCAATTCATCAATCACAGAATAATCTAAATCGGCATAAACACTCATCGCAAGCGTACGCGGGATAGGTGTGGCTGTCATGATGAGTTGATGCGGATAACAATTTTCATGCAAGCCTTTCTCGCGCAACATCGCACGTTGCTGCACACCAAAACGATGTTGCTCATCCACAATAATCAAGGCGAGCTTTGAAAACGCGGTATTTTTTTGGAAAATAGCATGTGTGCCAACCACAACTTTTGCATCGCCTTGTAGAATTGCAGCTTCTGTCGCGCGTCTTTCTGCAGCTTTTAACTGACCTGACATCATCACGACTGATATTTGTAAAGCAGAAAACCATTTTTGAAATGTACGGTAATGTTGTTCGGCTAATAACTCAGTTGGCGCAAGTATTGCGCACTGAAAACCATTTTCAACCGCTTGTAAAATCGCTAGCGCTGCGACAACAGTTTTTCCAGAACCTACATCGCCTTGCACTAAACGCAGCATAGGATGTGGTTTTAATAAATCTTGGTAAATCTCATCTGTCACACGCGTTTGTGCGTGTGTTAATTGAAAGGGTAATGCTTTTAAAAATTGTTGTGTGAGTGTTTGTTTCTTTTCAAATGGAAATGCGTTTTGCACTTGAAAATCCTGCTTTAAACGCAACATGCTTAAGCGATGCGCTAATAATTCTTCAAAGACCAATCGCTTCTGACTGATGTGCTGTTTCTCCATCAACACATCCACGGGTGCATCGGCAGGCGGTCTATGCACATAACTTAAAGATTCAGCCAGGGTTGGAAAAGAAAACTGCTGCAACAATTTGGCTGGAACAATGTCTTGCAACATGGCGCCCTGTGCTAACAAATTCAAAGCTTGATCGGTCAGCTTTCTAAACATTAACTGACTCAATCCTTCTGTTGTAGGATAAATCGGCGTGAGATTTTCATCGACTTGCGGGATCATGCCTGCTTGAGACAACATATATTCTGGATGGATCATTTCTAATCCTTGACTACCGCGTCTCACTTCACCGAAGCAGCGTAAACGTAAACCGATTTGCAAACCTTGACGCTGCGCAGCAGTCGCATAAAAAAAACGTAAAAATAATCGACCCGATGCATCGCGCAATTGGCACAATAAACGTGTGCGTCCGCCCACAGGCTGAGAAATATTTTCAATTACACCTTCTACAACGACGTGGTCACCTGGCGCAAGTGTTGCCATTGGATAGACGCGCGTGCGATCTTGATAACGTAATGGCAAGTGAAATAATAAATCTTGCACGCAGGTAATACCCAGATGCGCTAGGCGTTCCGCAACGCGTTTGCCCACCCCTTGCAAAGATAGGCAAGGTAGCTGACCAAGATCCTCTGTTTTTTGGGCTGTTTTCATTGCGTAAGAATATGATACGTTATATTCAATATCTATTTATTTCTTCAAGCGCTATAATTTTAATGATGGCACATGGAGAGGGAGACTCGTTTATGGCATTCATAAAAGAATTCGTTTGCGGCACTATTTTCTTTTTATTTGCGACTCTTAGCCAAGGCGCTGCTGCGCAAGTGGCCGCACAACTCGAATCATCAACCGTGACAACCTCCACGAGTCAAACATCTTCCACAACGCCTAAAATGAAATCTTATACTTTTTATATCAGCTATATGAATAAAGATTCGAGCAGAGCAGGTTGTCCACAACCCTCGAGCCCCGACTCTGAGTCTGCCAATGGTCAACATGTCACCGTGACAACATTCGATGGCTCAGTTGAAACAATGTGGCAATGTCTCATCACTGTACGCACACCAGGTAACCCACCGAAATTCCCGCCCTCTACACCGGATGAAGTAAAGAGCGCGCTACAAAGTGATTCACCCATCCCTGACGATTGGTCAATCGATAGCGCTGGCAACCATTATACTTACTATCAATTTCCCGAAGATCGTTATGTTCCCACTCTATTTACTGGCGCTGGAATTGTCTGTGAAACAGGTGGGATTGATGTGACTTGTGACTCAGGTAATGGCATGAAACCCATACTGAAAGCACACTCGAGCTATAAACAAGCTATTGTCAGCGCAAGAGCAGATGAAACGACCCTGAATTGCCAAGTCTCTAGCCCTGGCTGCAGAGGCCAAGTTGTTGTCAAATTGGGAACGATGACAACCATGCAATGTTGCAACAACAATCTCAATGGCGGCCCTTGGGCGTGTCAAAAAGACATGCATGGTGTGTCGCGCTGGGATGGCGTCTTAATTCCGGCTAACTGTGGTTATGCGAGCTGGATGTGTCCTAATCCACTCACCCCCTGCTCATGAGCTTTGTTGACAATAAAAACTTGAGTCAGTAAAGTGCATGCTCATGCCGGGGTGGTGGAATTGGTAGACACGCAAGCTTCAGGTGTTTGTGGGGGAAACCCCGTGGAGGTTCAAGTCCTCTCCTCGGTATACGTTATGTAAATATTTTGATCGTCCTAACTCTGCAAATTGCTTAACTCTATTCGATAAATTAACTTGACACATTTTCATTTCTTGCTTAAATTTTCGCCTTCGTTTGAACAAAATTGCAGGAGAAGAATTATGCCAACAACAGCTCATATTAAAGATTACAAGAAAACCCTAGTAAAAAAGCCGCCGCAGAACTCAGAAAATATGGAATAACAGCAAACAGCGCATCTTCAACAACACCTGATCACGTCATAGATTTTTCTGATTTTCTTATAGATAATAATGGCACTGTGGTTGAAGTGACTAGCAGCGATGAAGATACAAGAAAAAGCATTATGACAGGCTTATCTCATTGTAATAACTTCGCCCGCTTAGAGAATCCAGAAGGCTACACTGCAACTAATCTTTTAGCGATGGGCTCTTGTTTACCGGTTTTTGACCCATTCACGAATTCTTCTATTCCGACCTTTGCACAAATTGCAAACGTCAACAATCAAACGATTCCAGAAGACACTCTCGCTTGCATCAAAGGCCGATTTCAACAAGATTGTCCACAACAACCTATTGACATCCATCGCGGTGGACCCAGCACGTTACAAACTTATCTTAATATTGGTATCAGCGGAGCGCTGCTTGCGGTTGTCTTCTTGTTTGTGTTGAAAATGTGCCACAAAGCTAAAAGCGATTTAAGAAAAAGAGATAGCCTGTTCTATCAAGGCTCGAGCGATCACGGGCAGCTTAAAGAAGCCGCGATTCCACTCATGCGTCAAGATGAGCAAGAACACAAACAGAACAAAAAAACGTTCGGCTAAGCGCTCACCTCGAGGCGAGGAAACTCAACTCCTCTCCTCGGTGGTTTCTAAGTTCGCAAAAGGATGACGCATCACTAACGTTTGATTTCTTTCAGGACCTGTAGAAATCATATCAATCGGAATACCAGCTAATTCTTGAATTCGTAATAAATATTTTTTTGCATTCTCTGGTAACGCATCAAAATTCATAATGCCAACAGTCGATTGTTGCCAACCCGGTAATTCTTCATAGACAGGTTCACACGCTGCTAAGTCAGTTGCTTCCATAGGAAATTCTGTAACTTTTTTATCACCGAGAAGATAAGACGTACAAATGCGTATGCTGGGCAATTCATCTAACACATCGATTTTTGTAATGCATAATCCTGACAAACTATTTAATTGAATTGAGCGACGTAATACCACCATGTCTAACCAACCACAACGACGTGGACGGCCTGTGACTGAACCAAATTCATTGCCACGTTTTGCTAACAGCTTTCCTGTATCATCGTGTAATTCTGTTGGAAATGGACCAGAGCCAACGCGTGTCACATAAGCTTTAGTCACACCTAAAATATAATCTAGATAACGCGGACCAAATCCTGTGCCTACACAAGCTGCACCTGCAACTGTATTTGATGATGTCACGAAAGGATAAGTACCATGATCCACATCTAACAATGTCCCTTGCGCGCCTTCGAATAAAATATTTTTGCCCTTCTTACGATAGTCTGCCAGCAACGCTGAAACATCTGCTTTCATAGGCTCAAGTTGAGGCACCAAAGCAAGCATGCTATCTAAGACTTGCTGGAAATCAATAGGATCATGTTGATGATAATTTTGTAAAACAAAATTATGGTAATCGAGTACTTCTTCTAATTTTTGTGAGAAACGTTCTCTATCAAACAAATCACCAAAACGTAACGCACGTCTTGCAACTTTATCTTCATAAGCCGGACCTATGCCACGACCCGTTGTACCAATCGCCGCTTTGCCAAGCGCTTTTTCACGCGCAAGATCGAGTGCTACGTGATAAGGCAAAATCAATGTACACGCTTCACTGATTCGCAATCTGGCTTTAACTTCTATACCGCGTTGTTCTAATTCACCCATCTCTTGCAACAAAGCCGTAGGTGATAACACAACACCATTACCAATCAAGCACTGCACATGCGGATGCAAAATACCCGATGGAATTAATCGTAAAACGGTTTTCTGACCATCGATAACAAGTGTATGTCCTGCATTATGTCCACCTTGAAATCTTGCAACGACAGAAGCTTTCTCCATCAACAGGTCTACGATTTTGCCTTTGCCTTCATCGCCCCATTGACTGCCTAAAATAACAATACTTTTACCCATAACTCGCTCGCCTCTATCTTTTTTCAACTGTATTTGATACACCAGAACTGCGGAAATAATTAAAGAACTGTCCTTCTGGCTTCAAGACTAAAACATCGCTCTTATGATGGAAACTCTTAGCATAGGCTTCCATGCTGCGATAGAAAGAATAAAAATGTGGATCTGCGCTGTACGCTTTCGCGAAAATTTCAGCGGCTTGTTGATCGCCTGTCGCACGTATGGTTGCACCTTGCATCAATGCAGTCGCTTTAATGACGGTGGCTTTTTGATCTGCTAACGCTTTAATTTCTTCGGATTTTTCCATCCCTTCTGCACGCTTTGCTTCGGCGAATTGTTTACGCTCGGTTGCCATGCGTTTGAAGACAGAATCCATGATGTCTTTCGGCAAAGTGATTTGTTGGATTTGCACATCTATCACTTGTATGCCTTGATCTTTGCCTATGTTATTGGCTTGTTCTTTGATAGCCGCCATCATATTGGTACGATCGGTTGAAATAGCTTGATCACTGGTACGCTTGCCATATTCAGCGCGCACGACATCATTGATGCGCTGTTCTAATAATTTTTCTGCCCAGGTAATACTACCGCCGGTGCTGGTGTAGAATTTTGGCAAATCATTGATGCGCCATTTTGCAAAATACTCAACGGACAAAAATGTTTGCTCTTTCGTCACGACAGTTAAAGGTTGCGTGGGAGACGTGGCAAGTTGCTGCATGCGTGTATCAAAGATACGCGCGTGATCAATGAAAGGAATTTTACAATGCAACCCGGGTTGTAATACGTAAGGGACATCACTCTCTCTGACGATTTTTCCTAAACGTAACACTAAAGCATTTTCGCCTTCATTCACGATATAAAAGCTAGCAAAGCCCAGAAATAATAGGATGAAAACGACAGCGGTTATAAGTATTTTTTGTGGTGACATTATTTCACCTCTGAGCCGACAGCTGAACTGGGGTTATTGGGATCTTGCGCATTGGTTAAGTTATCCGTGGGTGTCGTGGATAAAGTGGAATTCGTTTCCAATGCTTGCGCCGTCTCTTCTGTTTTGATCGATTGCATCATTTTATCAATCGGCAAATAAATCATATTATTTCCCGCATTGGAATCGACTAATATCTTGCTGGTGTTTTGCAAAATACCCTGCATGGTTTCCAAATACATACGCTCGCGTGTTAAATCAGGCGATGTTTTGTAAACACCTAACAACGCTTGATATTTAGCAATTTGCGCTTGCGCGGTTAAGACAGATTGTTGTTGATATGCGTTTGCGTCCGCTAATATTCTTGCGGCCATCCCTTGTGCTAACGGTACGACTTTACTCGCATACGCTTGCGCTTGTTGGATGTAAGTTGCTTTATCTTGTTCTGCACGATTGACGTCATTGAAAGCGGGTTGCACTTGGTCTGGTGCTTGCACTTTACGTAAGGTCACTGCGACCACATCTAAGCCCGCATGATAATTTTGTAAGACGGTGCGAATACGATCTAATACACCTGAACTTAAGACTTCACGACCGGTTGTTAATACTTCATCTAATTTCATTTTACCAATAACTTCGGATAAAGCGCCTGCAGCGACTTCTTCTATGGTTTCATCTGGGCTAACAACATTGAATAAATAATCGCGCGGATCACTGATGCGATATTGCACTGTTAATTCTACATTCACGACATTTTTAGATTTGTCGGAAGCTTCTGGATTAATAGCGGAAGGATTTTGTTTTTTGGCATAATCGACTGTAATAAATTGATTTGGCAAATCACTTTGATCGGAGGATTTCGTTAAGAAATCGCCTTGTAGTCCGAAAGAATAAATTTTCTGCACGTCTAAGGTATATTTCGTATCAATGAATCGCGCCATCCAATGCAAGCCTGGATCTAAGGCGTCGGCATATTTTCCAAAACGAAGAATCACAGTTTGTTCTGCAGGATTGACAATAAATAAACCAGATAACACCCAAGCAGCGACCACAATGAATAAGATTAAGCCAAAGCTGATACGAAGCTCTTTCAGATGTGAAGGTTGCCAGTTGCCTGAGCTCTTAAAATCGACGTTAAACAATGAGCGCAATTTGGCTATAAATTGACCAATTAACTTGTCAAGATCAGGTGGACCTTGGTCTTTTTTCCCATTGCCCCAGGGGTCTTGGTTATCCCCATTACCGCCCGGCTTATTCCACGCCATAGTCACTCCGCATCATAGATGTAAAAGGGAATTCTAGAGGGCAATGGGGTGGGAAGCAAGGATATGCTGGTTTTTCTTGCCCCTATCGAAATAACTTCTCCCACTCTGCCTTAGGCAATTTCACCAAAAGATGACAATTCCCCTCTTCATCTATTGTTTCAGAGACAACAGACTCTAATTCGTACAACGCTGCGCGTAATCTTGCTTCTTCTGGTTTCAACACAACCTGACGCTGTATTCGATCTTGACCTAATATTTCAACAATCCCTGCTTGTAGTTCCGCCCTACCCTCACCCGATTGCGCTGAAACCCACACCCGCGGCATATGATCTCCTTCGGCATGTTCAAGACGCGGCAGCGGGTCAGAACATAAATCAATTTTGTTATACACTAAAATTTGCGGAACAGTGTCAGCACCTATGCTTTTTAAGACGTCATTTACTTGCTCAATGTTATTCGTCATACGCGTATCATTGATATCGACAACATGAAGTAATAAATCTGCTTCACACACTTCTTCTAAGGTTGCGCGAAAGGCATCGACTAAATCGTGCGGCAGGTGTCGAATAAATCCTACAGTATCCGCTAAAATCACTGGACCAAATTCTTCAACATCAATACGACGCAACGTAGGATCTAATGTCGCGAATAATTGATTCGCTACCATCACTTCAGCACCACTTAAGCAATTAAATAAAGTCGATTTGCTCGCATTGGTATAGCCAACTAAAGTGACCGTAGGAATAGTTGCGCGTTTACGTGCACGCCTGCCTTGCTCACGCTGTTGGCGAACTTTGAGTAAACGTTCTGAAATTAATTTGATGCGTTGACGAATTAAGCGTCTATCTGTTTCTAACTGTGTTTCACCTGGACCGCGTAAGCCAATACCACCGCGCTGTCTTTCTAAGTGTGTCCAACCGCGTATTAACCGCGTCGACATATGTTTCAACAACGCTAATTCAATTTGTAGCTTACCTTCAAAACTCCGCGCACGTTGCGCGAAAATATCTAGGATCAAACCCGTGCGATCTAACACACGACATTGAAATAACTTTTCTAAATTACGTTCTTGTGCAGGTGACAAAACATGATTGAATAAGACCAGATCGGCGTGATGTTCGACAACACTATCACGAATCTCATCCGCCTTACCTGTTCCAATAAAATATTTCGCTTCAGGTGCATGACGAAAACCTGTAATCACTGCAACAGGTTCTGCGCCTGCAGAGACGGCCAGTTCTTTAAATTCAAGCAAATCTTCCTGCATACCTACAGCAGGAAAATCAATATGAACTAGAACAGCACGTTCACCGCCTTCTGGGCGATCAATCATGAATTATTCTTTTGTTGACGTAACAGGCTGACCATTTTGAACGGTTTGTCCATTCGTGGTCTGGCTATAATCCAACGGCGATGAAACATTACGCGCCGGTACAACCGTAGAAATAGCATGTTTGTAAACCATTTGGCTGACAGTATTTTTTAACAAGACAACAAACTGGTCGAATGATTCAACCAAGCCTTGTAATTTAATACCGTTAACCAAGTAAATTGAGACTGGAATCTTTTCTTTGCGTAGCGTATTCAAGAAAGGATCTTGTAGTGATGGCCCTTTTGTCATTTTCTTAACTCCCTTTATTTGTATATTTGATCCCATAGCGCAAACCTGGAAAGAATATAGGATAGTTCTTCAGCAATCAAGCCCTCTTCTTGGATTTCGCTCTGAAACAACCCTCTGTACGGTACAAAAAATCATACACTTACGCCAATCTAGCCATCTGTGCACCCATAGGTGGTTCAAATAATATTCGTATAACCTGCCGAATTTCCAATTTTGACGGCGCTTTGCCACACAATATTCGCCTTAAAACAT
>CAJCIZ010000114.1 GCA_903970525.1 Myxococcales bacterium
CGAAGCCATCTACAAGAGCGGAATACTCAAGAAAAAATCATCGAAGGTTTACGTATCAAAGCCTCAAAAACAAGTGACCCTATCGAGCAAAGACAAATAAGCAATGATATTACACAGAAAGAAAGCAGCCTTATTGATATACCAACATTACCTTTGCTATTCACGAATGATGTCACGCCGGAAGCATTAACTACTCTGGTTCATGAACAAAATGGACGATTGGCGATTTTTTCTGATGAAGGTGGAATATTAGAGACCCTGTCTGGTCTCTACAGTAATGGATCCGCTAACATAGATATCCTACTCAAAGGAATTGATGGCGGAGATGTTCGTGTAAGACGCAAAGATCGCAGCTTCACTCTCAACCCTTTTCTAACAATCGTACTAGCTGTACAACCCGCCATAATCCAGAGTATCAGTGAAAAACGAGCTTACGCCGGCAACGGAGCATTAGAACGATTTCTATATGTTCTCCCAAGAAGCAACTTAGGATATAGAACACACAACACCACACCACTATCAGCCACATTACAAAATGCTTACCATGAAAAGGTTAAACATTTGTTAGATAGCTATTCACAGGCTAAATCTGAAAGCTGTTACACAATATCACTCACACCACCGGCTATGAACCTTTCAAGCCACCATAGAAACACAGTTGAGATCTGACGGTAAATTTTCACCTTGCTTAGGGTGGGCTGGAAAAATTTGTGGTTTTGCATTGCGGATTGCGGGATTACTACATGTAGCCGAGTTTGATTTACAAAACCTAGCTATCATTGAATCTACCATGACGAACGCTCTAAACATAGCCACTAGGCTAACTGACCACGCGCTGGCTGCATTCAGCCTCATGGGGTTGGATCAAGCTAGCAATGATGCAAAGAGCATCCTCCAGTGGCTTATATCACGTAAAACAGCTGCATTTGCTCAATCTGAGATCGTGCTTGCGATGCGAAACAAAAAACTGGGTAAACCTGACCGATTATCAAAAGCACTTCTGACATTACACTCTCGCAATATAATCAGTGCTCCCATGACAAAACCTACTCGCAAACCTACAAAGGTTTATTATGTGAACCCTTTATTACATCCAGGAGAATACATAACAAATAATTAATAAAATTAACTCACATAAGAAAAAGTGAAAAAAGAGAAATAAGAACAATATTAAAAATTTCACTTTTTTCTCATTTTCTGCTCTTGTGAGAATTTAAGAAATACAGAAAATCATTCGTTAGCAGTTCAAATACATGTATACGAAGGTAGCTACTCTAAGTAGCCATACAAATATTAACTCAACCCAGAAGCAGCCAGGGTTGCAACCGCGAGCGTTGCTCCTGACCACCCATTTACATCGTACCGATAAACGTAACTAGGTGGTCAGGAGCAAGGCTCGCTAACCTTAGTGAGACTAATAGGACTCAAAGATGAGGATAATATAATTCTTAAATGAGATTATGATATGAAGATGACTGATCGTGATATAGAGATTCTAAGATTTATTAATGATTTTGGGTTCTGTGAAATGCCGCAGATTGAAAGAAAATTTAATGTCAAAAAACCACGCAGCTACAAGATCATGAGAAGATTAATCAAAGCTGGGCTAGTTATACACGAAAGAGTCTTTCACAATCGTCATGGAATTTTTCGTTTAAGCCAACATGGTGCACGTCATACTGAATTACCAGCTATGGCCAACATACCGATAGGGATATATCAGCATCAGTTAGCTATCATTGAAGTCTACTTCAAATTAATACAGCAATATCCTGATGCCACATGGGTCAGTGAACGACACTTAAAACAAGAAAAATTTATCAATGGCTTCGGCAAGCGAGGGCACGTAGCAGACGGAATGCTGATTCTACCCAACGAAAAACAAATTGCTCTTGAGATTGAGCTAACACTAAAAGGCAATAATAGGCTTGTTAAAATTATAAAAAGTTATGCCTCGCAATTCTCAATTAAGGAAGTTTGGTATTACTGCTCAGAAGAAACCATAAACAAAGTCGCCAGATTAGTATCTAATACCCCATATATCAAAATATTTAGACTAAAGGAGCGAATAATCCCTGATTAGCTACTTGAAACTATCAATAATTCATATACATAGAAGTAATGTATAATTGTAGACCTGTTTATATATTGATGCTCTATAATTAATCTAATATATAGGTGCACTTATTGCATAGGCGGGTTATTCATGAGCCAAGCACATGCATTGATCAAACCCACAAACCAAGCCATCAAATGCTGGATCTATGTCCCAGTTGCTGATGCCGATATTAATGAACAAGCAGAAAAATGGTATGAGTCACAGGCAGTGCGCTGGTTTGGCGTAAAAGGATTTAAAAAAGAATATGAAATTATCAAAAATCAATTAGCATTTGCAGAATATGTTGGAGGCCAGCCTTCGGCTAAAAAACATCTAGAGAAAGTAAACGAAAATGACGTATTATATGTCTATTGTCATGGCTTTATAGATAAAGAGACAAAAAAACCAACCGGAGAAATTGGCGGATCAGCGCTCGTAAATCGAAAACACACTGAAGCAAGGCTATCCCCAGCTCAACTAGTTGATCACCTAGAAAAAGCGGGTTTAAAACCGAGCCATCGAAAACTAAAATTGTTCTCATGCTATAGCTCTGAAGTTGTAAAGGAAATATCTATATTGATGAAAGATAAATGGCCTAACATTGAGGTGCATGGCTATAAACACGAGACAATACCTGCTGGCCCAGGTCACAGTAAAATTGCAGGCTTATCATATGAAGATGCAAAAAAATATAAACAATTCGATGAAGAGATCGCACTAAGAATAAACCAAGGAGAATTCAAAGCAAAGAAGTATAGAGTGGAATATATAAAAGGTGTTTTACAAGAAAAAAACATTGACCTCGATGAGAAAAAAGCAGCAGACACCTCTGTTAAAACAGATAAAACAGATAAAACAGATAAAGTAGTAGAAGAATTTTCTAAACTCAAGCTATAGATATTGGAGAATACAAATGTACAGCCATTCAGGAAAAAAAGATCCTACCAAAGAAGAAGAAAAAGAAAATAGACCTGAAGAGAAAGAAAACAATTCTTCCTCAATGATCACTTCTAAACTCAGAAAGCTACCTCCGCAAAGCAGCGCTGTTGAAACACCACAATCAACAGACTCCTTGCAAGTTAGCAATGAAATTAAAATTATCATTGACAAACTAAATGCAAATGATCCAGAACTAAAAGAACTAGATTTATCAAAACAAAAGATGACTACTGAAGAAAAGAAACAAATTTTTACGGCACTAGCAACATCAAACATCGTCACTCTTGCTAATTTTGACGGCATTCGTTTTAGTTATACTGATGCTACGAATTTTTCCCAAGCATTTTCTACCCATAGTAATTCAACATTAAAAACACTAATGCTTAACAACAATCAAATAGACGCAAACACTTTAGAAGTGATACTAAAAACGTCAAATAAGTTAGATAAGTTAGTATTAATAAATAATGATGTAGGAGATGATGGTGCAAAATTAGTTGCAACTTTAGCAACTATGCCAAATGTAGGTTTGCATCAAAACAGAATTACACTTCAAGGTGTAAATCATATGCTAAACAGTAAGAAGAACTTTTCGGCAATAACATATATAAGCTTAAAACTTGGCAACCCGATTGGAATATACAAACCTTTGGAAGATAAAATCGCTGCTTTAAGCAGTGTTAACAATGCAAACACTACTAGCATTCCTCCGCCTAAATAAGCCTGTTTTTCGTGCCTGACCCCAGAAAATCTAGAATTGATTCAAAACAGATGTGACTGAGTAATTAGTGTAGGGGCAGTCGCCGGACAATCAACTACCCTATAGGTCAGCTATGTATTAATATAACTATGAAAAACCAGCCTACAGCTACTAACGAGACCCGCATTAGTGAACCAGCTTATGTAACCTCTACCAATATGAGCTTAAGTAGAAATAAAAATCATGATAGAGAGATTTTATGCTTAACAGGAGATGACATGTTTGTTAAAACGCTTAATACAATATACGACCCTAAATTTAGTCAAATCAATTATTCGGTAATTGATGATGAGTTCAATATTAATTTTTTTGTTTCTGATAACGCAGACATAACAGAGTTAACTAATAGAATTGAAAATAGCATTTTTTTACACAACAGAACAAATCCAAGCACCATTAATTATGAAATAAAAAATAGAAACATAATTTTTACTGGTGATGTCGATGTGATTTTTAAGACTTTAAAAGAAGATTTAGTTATTACTGAAGAATTATATCTACATCTTCAAGAAGATAAAGAATTGAATGCTTATATAACAAGGGAAAAGCTAGAAATTAAAAAATCTGCCTTAGATAATCAACCAGCACAAGACACGAATACCATCAGCAGCCAAATGCCTTTCTTTAAGAGCACACGATCGACATCTCCTAGCCAACAAAGCACAACTACAAGCTCTGCGGCTAGTTCTGCTAACAGCAGCATCTCAACCTCAGAAATTGAAGAAATTCAACAACTACAAGAGAGAGTCTTACGACTTTCTGATGAAGGTAAAAAACTATTCCTAGAAAATATAACTAAAACACTTAACAAAGACGATGGTAGCAAGATTAAGCCAATATCTGTAAAATGATATAAATAATTAATATAAAGTCATGCCAAGCTTTTGGATATTTTTTCATTAGTACATTTTATCCTTTCTTTTAATTGGATTGCCTCAATGGATGATATTTTCCCTATATGAATACTATCAAAATCAGTAACAATATCTTTGTAAGATTCATTTATTAATAGATTTATCTTTACAATTTTTTCCTTTTTAAACGCCAAAAGAATATCTTGTTTGGTTGTATAATCCCCAGCAGAAAACTCTAACACAAGCTCTGAAAATAAATGAAATAGAATATAATGCCTTTTTATTAACAGATAATTTTCTTGCACATAAATATCTAATATTTTACCGATATGCTCTTTGAATTTATCTAAATTGGTTTCGGTTATTTTTTCTATGTCTGGCTTTAACATCAGAACCTGCGCTTTGGCGAATGATGCGAATCTATAAGCATCTTCTTCAAATTCTTTAATCCAGCTTGGCAGGGCGTTCCATTTTTTTACAGAATCATATAGTAATTTTGATATTGTTTCTTTTTTAAAGTCAGTTGTGCTTATATCTGCTTGAATACGATTAAGAGCGATATTAAACATGTGATTTAAAAGATTTTTTTTATCTTCCATATTTGTTGATGAATTTTTTAGAATATTTGATATTAAATTACACAGATCTTCTATAGCAAAAATATTTTTACTTGTTTGAGACATCATTTCTTCAATTGACCTTGCTTGACCTAACAAAGCATCTTCAAAATATATTTTTTGGAGCCTTGCTGCTCGTTGTTCAGATTTATACTTGTGTATGGCAAATATTGACGTGGTTATTGCGGTAAAAAATATAAATAAACCATTTATGATTGAGCATCCACATGTTGGAAAATATATATTACATGATGCCAAGAAAACTACGAAAGCAATACTTAAAAAAATAATTAACCCATATTTAAAAATAAAATTAGCAATCCAGTCGCATATTTTAATTTTCAAAGCTACATCCTTATTGCAAGAAATTGATTAAAACTTTTCATTAGTTTTTTTTGGGGTTACAAAACTCTTCAATTTGGATGAGACAGGCTTCATTTATCACTTGCATTTAGAGAAGCACGATTGATTTCAATCAAACCCATAATTTCAAGAATACTATCCGCAGTTATTATATCTTTTTCGCTATCTTTCTTATCTAATTGATATTGAAAAAAAACGAAACAGAACCATAGAAAAGCAGAAACACCAAGCACAGCCCAAGCTATCGCTTTTACGTAAAAAGAAGAATATCCTGGAAGCCACAACGAAACCAATGTTGTTAATGTTACACCCAGAAACACCATCCCCACATCTTTCCACCCACAAGAATCCATAAAAGACTTCTTCTTCCGAAATAGCTCAACCTTCGTTTTCAAGGTTGACCATTCATAATGACTAATAGGCAACCCTTTGCAAGGCTCTGGATTTTCAATTACAAGCTCCTGTGACACAGTAAAACTAGAATTCGTCATGCATCTTTACTCATTTTATCCATCGGACTTTCTGGTTTATTTTCAATCTTAGACAACTCTTCGCCAGGCTTAATTACTCCGGAAAGAATGGCATTAATTAAAACGGTATTAGAGCAGTTATTGCAAATAATTGGGATAAGAGGAATTACAGGCCCTCCAATTACAAAACTTCCCGAATGATAGGCCATTAATTGAAAACAGCTATCTTGAATACTCCATGCACCAGACTGACACATAGGGCACGGCCTGCCACGCCATTTTTCTTCTAAATAACTAATTATCTTTTTTGTATCTTCTTCACTAAGCTTAGTCATCAATTCACCATGTTACATTTTGTTAGATATTTAATTTCTTCATGCTTAAATTTTTTCTCTATATTAATATAACCATAAAAAAGAAAAGAATCGAGCCAATCCAGCCCTCTTTCCGATTAAATATTTAACCCTACGAAGACAGCAAACAATATAATGCTTGCCACATAAAAAAATCCAGATAATATCGGGACGACATATAGGCAATTATCAGTCCAATGCGCTTCTGTGACCGTTTTGCTACCCTCAATAATTTTTGAGTTCAAGAACTCGATCCGATGAGATGTATGGAGTTGATCAAATATAAATGATGACAGTATGGTTGCGAGAGTCAAAATTAAAAAAAACCAAATAAAGTGCAACAAACACACATAATTTATTCCTGACTTTATCCATTCAACAAAAGCAAACGTAAAACCTAGCGACGCAATTGATAAACTTAAAATTGCCTTATCATATGACTGTGATGCCAAAAGCAATGCGTCAACATGTTGTTTATGTAACTGCATATATAACTCTTTTTCAACATCGTTACTCATTCCTGAGTCTCCTGAGGAATATTGTCTGGGTTTTTCTTGGGCAATGGAATTGGTACTCTAGCCACAGGATCAGGATGGTTATACATCCCCTTTGTAGTCTGTTGTTGCCTATCCAGAGGTTGAACTGTAAATTTATTTTCTTGATAGATCCGCATCTGATCTGCTTCTGGTTTCCTAGCTACAGGAGCAGAATAGTTATATACATCCGTTGCAGTTTGTTGTTGTTCCTTCTGGGGTTGAACTATGAAGTTTTTTTCTTTATAGACATGTATCTGGTTTACTTCTGCCTTTTTCGCTGGCGACATAGCTACATTAATGTTCTCATGATTATGAGAACAACCAGACATTAATACGCACCCTGTTAAGACTGAATAAAGGACGACTGATCTTCTTAACCATCTTACGGCTTTCTCACAACGCATAATCAATCCTTGTAATCTTTGCGCTCGTCTCAAAACATAGCATACAACTCTTAATACTATTCTCCCATTTAAATTATGCATCAATGATACAAAAAAGAGCCATAGGGTCATAATTTCAGTAATGGATATTACCGATATTTTACCGATATTGGCAAAACCCCAAAGACAAAATTTATAACCCATTGATAAATATGGCGCTCCCTACGGGACTCGAACCCGTGTTACCGCCGTGAGAGGGCGACGTCCTAGGCCACTAGACGAAGGGAGCAGACGATTACTATAGAATGGCTCAAGAAAAAAATGTATTATATCCAACTTATTAGATAACGCATCCATGAGGATAGTCAGATTATTAAGTTGTTAAAAGGGCTTTTCAAAAACCTGAAGAAAGGCAAGCCCTCACCAGTCAATTCTACCCAGCCATTAGTCATTTCTCGCGCAGAACATGGTATCTCACGCACTCGCATCAGCGGGAATGCGCTAAAAGTGCTCTATCGCCTGCATAATGCCGGGTATAGCGCTTTTCTCGTGGGCGGTTGTGTGCGCGATCTTTTATTGGGTCGTAACCCTAAAGATTTCGATATCGCCACCAATGCGCTCCCCGAAGAAGTCCGCAAATTATTTAGAAATTGCCGGCTGATCGGCAAACGCTTTCGACTAGCCCATATTGTATTCGGCAAAGAAATTATTGAAGTCGCCACTTTCCGCACCCATCACAAAGATGGGCAGGAACATTTAGGCCAAACACACAAAGGCATGATCATCCGTGACAATATGTATGGCACCATTGAAGATGATGCCTGGCGACGCGATTTTACGGTAAATGCTTTGTATTACAATATCGCTGATTTTTCGATTCTAGATTACACCGGCGGTATGCAAGACTTGCAAGACAAAGTCTTGCGCATGATCGGCCATCCTGAACAACGTTTTCATGAAGACCCTGTGCGCATACTGCGCGCCTTACGCTTTGTCGGCAAATTAGGCTTAAACATAGAGCCAGAAACAGAAAAATATATTCTGCAACTCAACCATCTCTTAGAAAATGTTTCACCTTCTCGCTTATTTCAAGAAGTCTTAAAATTTTTCCAAGAAGGCGCAACTTTACCAACCTTTAAATTAATGCAGAAATATCAAGTCGTCGCACGGTTATTCCCACAAACTGCCGCAATGTTATCGCAACATGACACACAAAAATTGATTGAAGAAGCACTGATCAGCACCGATATGCGCATGAAAGAAGGCAAAACCATTTCGCCGGCTTTTCTCTTAGCAGTATTCCTGTGGCATCCTGTCTCGAAATTAATGAAACATTACCAACACACAGATGATTTACCCATACATATCGCTTATGAAAAAGCATTACGCGCGGTCTCTAGCCAACAATCCGAAGCTTTAAGTATTCCACGACGCTTGATGATAACAGTTTACGATATTTGCTTTTTGCAACATCGATTAACTTGTCGTTATGGATCCATCCCTTTCCGCTTGCTAGATCATCCGCGCTTCCGCGCTGGATTTGACTTGCTAATCTTGCGCGCCAGTGCAGGTGAACCAATAGAAGAATTACATACGTGGTGGGTACAATTTTATTCGGGCACCCATGAGCAACGCGTTGAGCTCTTGAAAGCCGTGCAAGATTTGCCGGGCCCAAAACGAAAACGCTCCAATCGTCGACGCAAAAAGAAGCCGGCGCCAAAAAACAATACCCATCCACCTCAGTAACACATCGCATCCCACATTTCAAAAAATGCAGGACAGGTTTTTGCAACGCATTCTGCGCCATCAATCACAATGCCTGGCACTCGTAAACCCATAATGGAAAACGCCATCGCAATACGATGATCACGATGGCTATCTATCTCACCTGCTTGCGGCTGGCCCGGATAGATTTTAATCCAATCTGGACCTTCTTCTACTTTGATTTGCAGCTTTTCTAATTCAGAACGCATGGCAGCGATGCGATCAGACTCCTGTAATCTTGTATGTCCAATGTGTGTAATAGTTGTAGGTGTTTTTGCAAAGGGCGCGAGTGCCGCCAGCGTCATAAATGTATCTGAAAATTTTTGCATATTAACCGTGACGCCTTGTAACACGGACACACCTGTCAGTGTTAAAGCTGAGGATGTTTCTTCGACGGTACATCCCATTTCTTCTAACACAGAGAGAAATGCGACATCTCCTTGTTTGCAGTGCGCTCGATTGATAGCTTGAATTGTCACGGAACCACCTGTGACTGCAGCAGCCGCAAAAAAATAAGAAGCAGTAGACAAGTCTGGTTCAATCACATAGTCACGTGCCACATAGTGTTGCGGTGCATGCACTGAATAAGACGAAGAATCTGAAATCACACCAAAATCAGCCATCATGGCACAAGTCATATTAACATAGGGACGACTGACAAGCTCATTTACTTTGAACGTAACGGGATGACGCGAGAACGGTGCGACCATCAGCAATGCAGAAAGAAATTGGCTGGTTTCCGCGCCATCGATTGCAATATCACCGCCTTGCAAACCTGCAATGCCTTTTACGGTTAGCGGCATCTTATTTGTTTGCACTGCTGCACCTTGTTCACGGAGCACTTGCAACAAAGAAGCTAATGGGCGTTCACGCAAGCGTTGAGATCCATCGAAATGAAATATCCCTCCTGTCGCCGCACAAGCTGCTAACAAAAATCGCGCTGCGGTGCCGGCGTCGGCACACCAAATCGTGGCTTCTTGTTTAGGAAATTTTCCGTTGGTGCCACGCACTATACAGGTGCGTGCTTGTTCATTCAGTTCTATGACTACACCTAATTGCTGTAACGCATGAATAAAAGTTAGGGTATCGTCGCTGATTAAAATATCTGAGAGTTTAGAGACACCTTGCGCTAGGGCAGCGATTAATAGCGCGCGATTTGTGATGCTTTTTGAGCCTGGCACAGTAATATGCGCATTGAGCGGCGTGAGTCTGGCGTTTATTGCTTGTTTCATAATTTATGCTCGGGGTCGCAATGACGGCTTACAAGCAACATGATAAATGTTAATCATCTACATTGCCATGTCCAAAATGATGCGCTAGAGTGCTTTTATTTTAAGATAAGAGTAAAACAAATATGATTACTTGGCACTGGCGTGGTTTTCAAGATTTAACGCTTCAAGAACTCTATGACATTTTAGCACTTAGACAAGAAGTGTTCGTGATCGAACAAAACTGTATTTATCGTGATCTTGATGATAAAGATCAACATAGCACCCATTTACTCGGCAAGGTCAATGACAAATTAGTGATGTATTTACGCGTATTACCTGAGAACTTGTCTTATCCAAATGCAATCAGCATAGGTCGCGTTGTCTCATCGCCTTCTGCACGCGGCAAAGGCTATGCCAAAGCAGCGATGGCTCAAACCTTTCTTCATTATAAACAAACCGGCAAAACCGCACCTATTATCATTTCAGCACAATTGTATTTAAAAGAATTTTACAGTTCTTTTGGCTTCAATGCTGTAGGCGAACCCTACGATGAAGATGGCATTCCACATATTGAAATGCGATTAGACCCCCATGACAAATAAAATCCTAGATTTTGCTGCCGTACAACAACTTCATTTATCAGGAGAATGGGATGCAGCAAAAAAAGGATATTTGGCCCTACTAAAAAATAATCCTAAGGATGGAGACACACTGCACGCCTTAGGCATGTTAACAGCGCAACAAGGCGATTTCTCCGCGGCTGCAGATTATTTTAAAAAAGCCATAAAATCTCAACCCAATGACCCTACGCTATTTTTAAATTTAGGCAATGCGCTGAAATCTCTAGGGTCCTATAGCGAAGCCGCTGAAGAATATCTACGCGCTATTCAACTGGATCCTGATTACCCTACGGCATTAAATAATTTAGGCACAATTTATTTTATCCAAGAAAAATTAACAGAAGCGGAAAAACTATTTAAACTCGCCATTGAAAAAAATCCTGATTATATCGACGCCTATTACAATTTAGGACTGGCGTTAGGCAAACAAGATAAACTACCAGAAGCCGCCGATATTTATCAAAAGTTAATCCTGCAAGCCCCAGAACACGCGGCAGCGCATTTTCAACTCGGTTGCGTTCTGTTAAAACAAAATAAAATACCCGAAGCCGAAAAACAGTTTCTAGAAGTTGAAAAAAATTATCCTCATCATCTTGAAACACAATCCAACCTCGGCACGTGTTACTTGAAATTAGGCGCGTTAAATGAAGCGAAAAAGCATTATTTACACGCTTTAGACTTGGCGCCCGAAGACATTCAAATTTTATTTAATTTAGGCGTTATTTATTCGCAACAAGGTTATATGGATAATGCTATTCAATATTATCAACGTGCACTACAGCTCGATCCTGATTTTTTTGCGGCGCATAATAATCTTGGCGTGGCTTTCCTGAGTGTGCAACACGCGAAATATGCGCTACATCATTTTCGTGAAGCATTGCGCTTGCAGCCTAACAACGAAGCCATACGATACACCGTGCAAATGCTGTCACAAGATCAACGCTTGCTCGCCTCGCCACCCGAATACATTCGAAACTTATTTGATACGTATGCGGATCATTATGATCAGCATTTATTAACGGCGTTAGAATACAAAGTTCCAACGCTGTTATTTGAAGCTGTTACTTCGCTCAGCAAAAAATTACCCGCCAAATTAGATATCTTAGATTTAGGCTGCGGCACGGGTTTGTGCGGCGCTTTATTCAAACCGCTTGCCCACCAACTCATAGGCGTTGACCTTTCCGCCAATATGTTGGCGGTGGCCGCACAAAAAAATATTTATGACTCTCTAGTCACATCTGATTTAGTCATTTATTTAAAAGATCAAAATACACAGTTTGACGTCGTCCTCGCAGGAGATGTTTTAGTGTATATCGGCGACCTGCAATCTTTATTCGCCGCCGTCTCGCGGGCATTGAGAGACAATGGATTATTTGCGTTTAATACGGAAATGACTGAGCAAGCTGACTTCACCATGAACCCATCTGGACGATTTTCACACCAAAAAAGCTATCTTGATAAGCTTGCCACTCAACATGGATTTACTATTGCTACTTACAAAAAAGTCATTACGCGTCAGCAAAATAATTCGCCGGTTCAGGGACACTTGTATGTACTGGTTCGCACCCCCACTCCCTAGCATCACACTACAATTCCCTTTGGTTTTATGTTAAATTCTATGAATTGCACGCTGCATAGAGGGACACTATGAAAAAATACTTGATGCTTGGGATAGCCTGCTTTTTCGCATTCTTCTTGGTAAGCTGCGCCAACCGCGGATATCACAACGTTCCTGAAGCAAATCCTGATATGACCCAAGAGCATTGGATGCAGCGTATCAATCTCAATCCTAACCTCTGGTTACGACAAGCAGATAGATGGTTTTATACAGACGAACCTTCCCGCTTTGATGAATATGCACCAGACGCCCCTGCATCCTCTGCGATAACAGCCATGAATGTTCGTGTGAATGACTTTACTAATATTGTCGTTGCAGGCGCTTTCAGAATACAAATTTACGGTGGCCAAGACCGCAATAGCGTATATATCTTGGGACCCAACGCTGAGGCAAGACAAGTTGTCACCGAAATTCAAGGCAACACACTCTACATTCATCAGGCACGCGATTGCGCCAAAAGTTGTACTAGCACCAGTCAAGTAATCGTACGCATTGGCATTCGAGATTTACAAAATCTCAGCAGCAGTGGCGGCAGCCCCATTGAGGGGAAAAATATTTATAGCAGCCGATTAAATATCACTGACATGAGTAACGCTAGCATCTTAATGGCGGGAAACATGAATGTAGCAAACATAGGCCATTCAGGTGCAGGCGCTCTTACGCTCATCGGTGTTAACTCACCTTCACTCAACGTGAAAGTCATAGGAAATGGCACAGTCAATTTGAATGGCCGCATTAACATACATCACATCATCAAACGCGGTTGCGGCAATATCAATATCATTGGCGCAGACAGTGACTCACTAGACATTCAATCAGCAGGCTCTGGCACCACGGCAATTGCAGGCTATGCAACATTAAAGAGATTGAATGCTATCCAAAATAGCCGCGTTTATCTCTATTGGGTCAGCAGCAATGGCATCTATGCAAACGTACACGACAATTCTCGCGTAGGTCTTGCCGGCACGGTGAGAAATCTTGATGTGGAAGTCGATGGTGCTTCACGTTTTGAAGGAAAATATTTACGCGCAGATAATATTTATATCACCACACGCAATAAATCACATGCCAATGTGTTCCCGGTACAGCGATTATTTGCGACAGCTTTAGATAACAGCAGCATCTACATCTTTGGCGCACCGAATGTGGTATCGCGATACACCATGGGGAACGGTGTGATTATTCCTGTGTGGTGTGATACGTGTCCGGTTGTTCCACTACCACCACCATCTGCGATGAGATGGGATAATGCACCGGCGCCTGTGCAGCATCATACGACGTATAAAGGTGAGAGGCAGCGGTATAAATAATCAGTTGCCGTCATTGCGAGCCCCGCGTTTTTCAGCGGGGCGTGGCAATCAAAATTCTGCTAATGCCCAGATTGCCGCGGCCAAGCGCTTCGCGGCCTCGCAATGACTCTTTAGAGTTTTTCTAACGTCTGCAACCGCTCTCTATTCACCGGCAAATCCAACGACTCACCCACTTGCCCGATAATATTTTTAAGAATACTCGGAGATTCACTATAATCTTTAAAGCGTGACACATTGAATTCAGTTTGCATGACATCCGATAAATTACCCAAGCCATCGACCAATCCTAGTTTCAACGCAGTTTGCCCTGTCCAGAAGTCACCCGAGAATAATTCTTTAGGATCACCATGCAACTTACCCTGTCGACCTTGTTTCACGACTTCAACGAAGTTATTCAAAACTTCTTGCAAGAGGTCATGCACCTTAGCAACATCTTCTGGCGACTGTGGTAAAAATGGATCTAAACGATCTTTATTGACACCGGAAGCAATGACACGACGATCGACGCCAACTTTTTTAATCGCATCAACAAAGCCAAAATCACGCATGATGACACCAATGGAACCCGTTGTTGTATTGGGATTCACATAAATTTTATCCGCACTGCTTGCGACATAATACGCGCCAGACGCCAGCGTATCCTCACCCACCACAATCACTTTTTTATGATATTTATTTTTGAGACGAATAATTTCATCGTGAATTATGGAAGATTGAACAGGCGTACCGCCACCTGAATTAATATCTAAAATCACACCTTTTGCGCTCGAATCCTTAAAGGCTTTTTTTAACAAAGGGATCACATGCTCAGCTGAAAAATCTTCGCCAGGCCCTATCATGCCATCTAAGCGAACGAGCGAAACATAAGAGCCATGCTCATCCAAATCATTAGGCGCCGTCGATCCCACCACTAGGAGCACTATCAAAATCACGACCATCAACCCAAGAAAGAAGCGAATATTCTTCCATCGCCTATCGCGACGACGCTCTTTGAGAATTTCTTTTACTAAATCCGATGAAAGATTGGTGTTATCCTGAGAATTAGTGTTGATTTCTGACATAGTGACGTGTTCCCCGTTTTATTTTAAAGCCAATGGACGGTATACTTTAGAGCATACAACCAAGGATGGAATAGCATGCGCACACAATTTAACTTGTTTGCCCTACTTCTCGCAAGCGGCATCGCACGCGCCGACAGAACCATCAACATGACCCCCGGCGTCACGCCTATCAGTCATGATATTTATTCCTTACATATGACCATCTTTTGGATATGCGTCGTCATTGGCATTGTCGTTTTTGGCGTTATGCTTTATTCCATTCTCTTTCACCGTAAATCGTTGGGGCATAAAGCCCACGCTTTTCATGAAAATACCTGGGTAGAGCTCGCCTGGACTTTTATCCCATTGGTGATTTTAATTGTCATGGCTATCCCTGCCACCCAAGTCTTGCTGGAAATGAATGACACAGAAAAAGAAGACCTCACCATTAAAATCACGGGCTCTCAGTGGAAATGGCAATATGAATATTTAGACCAAGGGATTAAATTTTTCAGCAATATCAACACACCGTTGAATGAACGCAGTGGCAAAGCACCGCTGGATGCCTTGTATTTACGAACTGTTGATCATGTTTTAGTTGTCCCTATCCATAAAAAAATTCGCTTTTTGGTCACATCCAATGACGTCATACACTCTTGGTTTGTCCCTGATTTAGGCGTGAAACGCGATGCACTGCCTGGCTATATCAATGAAACTTGGGCTCGCGTCAATCGACCTGGAATTTATTTTGGTCAGTGCACGGAACTCTGCGGCATTAATCATGCGTTTATGCCTATCGTGGTATTGGCGGTGCCGGAACAAGTCTTTAATGCATGGGTCGCAGGACAGAAAGGAGAAGCGCCGCCGCCAGTTCTTCCTGCGCCAACTACTACGCCTACACCGACTACGACAGCACCCACTGCTGCTACAACTGCAGCGCCTGCTACACCAGGGCCGGCTAAGCAGTATACGAAAGAGGAACTCATGCAAAAAGGCGAGCAAGTCTATCTCTCAATTTGCGCGGCTTGTCATCAACCAACAGGCATGGGTATGCCACCGACTTTCCCAGCGCTCAATGGTAGCGCTATCGTGAACGGTCCTGTGAGTGGACATATTGATCGTGTGATGAATGGAAAACCTGGCACAGCCATGCAAGCTTTCAAAGAACAACTCAGTGATGAAGACATCGCTTCTGTCATCACCTACGAACGAAATTCATGGGACAACAAAACCGGCACAGTCGTGCAACCCAGTGACATTCAAGCAGCGCGAGGAAAATAATATGACAGAGATCGCACACCCCAGTAAAAAAGGCGTAATTGCCTGGATAGAACGCTGGTTGTTTACCACCAATCACAAAGACATAGGGACATTGTATTTATCTTTCAGTCTGTCTTTGTTTTTTGTCGGTGGATTCATGGCTATGATCATCCGCGCGAAACTCGCCGTGCCAGGACAAACTTGGATTAGCCCCAACTCTTACAATGAAATCGTGACACTACATGGCTTGATCATGATTTTTGGCGCTATCATGCCTGCGTTTGTAGGTTTAGCGAACTGGATGCTGCCACTTATGTTAGGCGCGCCTGATATGGCATTACCGCGCATGAACAATTGGAGTTTTTGGATTTTACCTTTTGCGTTTTTTATTATGCTAATGACGCTTGTGTTGCCAGGCTCGGGTCCTAACTTTGGTTGGACGATGTATGCACCTTTGTCTACCACTTATGGACCGCCTAGTACGGATTTTTTAATTGTTGCTATTCATCTATTAGGTATTTCATCTATCTTGGGCGCCATCAATATTATCGCAACGATTTTAAATTTACGCGCACCTGGCATGACATTAATGAAAATGCCGATTTTTGCTTGGGGTTGGTTGATTACAGCATTTTTACTCATTGCTGCTATGCCCATTTTAGCGGGTGCTGTGACTATGATGTTATTTGATCGTCACTTTGGAACCAGTTTTTTTAATGCAGCGGGTGGTGGTGATCCTCTCCTTTATCAGCACGCGTTTTGGTCTTTTGGTCATCCTGAAGTGTATATTATGATTTTACCGGGATTTGGAATTATTTCTGAAATCATTCCCACGTTTAGCCGTAAAAAATTATTCGGCCGAAATTTTATGATTTACGCGATTGCTTCTATTGCGATTCTGTCTTTCTTAGTCTGGGGACATCATATGTTTGTCACAGGCATTGCACTCAAAGCAGAATTATTCTTTATGTATTTGACTATGTTGATTGCAGTGCCAACAGGCATCAAAGTCTTTAACTGGATTGGCACGATGTTTCGCGGTTCGCTGTCTTTTGAAACGCCTATGTTATTCGCACTGGCATTTATTTTCTTATTTACCATTGGTGGGTTTTCAGGATTGATGCTGGCCATTGTGCCGGCGGATTTCAATTATCATGGGACTTATTTCGTCGTGGCACACTTTCATTATGTATTAGTCGCTGGCGCACTTTTCTCGATCATGGGCGCAATATATTATTGGATACCGAAATGGACAGGACATTATTACAATGAAACTTTAGGACAAATTCATTTCTGGTTGTCTTTCATTAGTATCAATGTGGCTTTTTTCCCTATGCATTTTCTGGGTTTAGCTGGCATGCCACGCCGCATTGTAGATTATGCGACACCATATGCGGATTTTAATATGCTGAGCAGCATAGGCGCATTTGTGTTTGGCGCTTCGCAATTATTATTTGTTTTTATGATTATTCAAACCATACGCGGTGGTAATCCGGCCAGCGCACAAGTTTGGGAAGGCGCAGAAGGATTAGAGTGGACAGTCCCGTCACCGGCACCGTATCACACTTTCCAAACACCGCCGCATATCCACTAAGGATAGTGTCATGCGACATGAAAAAAGAGATTTTCGTATCACTGTTGCTATCACAACTATTATTGTTTTTGTGATGTTTTCTTTTAGCTTTGTGTTAGCGCCTTTATATAATGCGCTTTGTAAAGCGACTGGTTTAAATGGCAGAGTTGACATTTCCAATCCTGCTGCAAGTGTCAGCCAAGAAGCGCCTGATGCAACACGGCAATTCACTCTGCAATTTGTCGCAACTAATAATGCTAATTTACCTTGGGATTTTTATCCGAAAAAAAATTCCTTGGAAATTCATCCAGAAGAAAACGTGAAGATGCTCTTCGTCGTGAAAAATAATTCACAGCACACTATGACCGTACAAGCGATTCCTAGCATTACGCCTTGGCAAGCCGCCAAGCATTTACATAAAATACAATGTTTTTGTTTCACGCAACAAACACTGGCCGCGGGTCAAACATTAGAAATGCCTGTGGTCTTACGCATAGACAAGGATTTACCGCCAGACATTAAAACAGTCACGTTGTCATATACTTTATTTGATGTCACACAGCAAAAAAGGAAATCGGGATGAAAAATAGCACGCTCAAAAGCAACCACCCAGCCTTACCTTATTATCTTCCTGCACCTAGCCGCTGGCCATTCATAGGATCGATAGGATTATTTTTCTTAGCACTGAGCATTGCAAACTTTGTTCATGACAATCTTATTGGGCACTATTTCTTTTTTGCAGGCGCGTTGCTCATTGCTTACATGTTGTTTGGTTGGTTTAGTACAGTCATTTCTGAAAGCATGCATGGATTATATAATCAACAATTAGACCGAACTTTTCGTTGGGGCATGCTTTGGTTTATTGTTTCTGAGATCGCATTTTTTGGCATCTTTTTTGGTGCTTTATTTTATGCGCGACAATTTGCTGTGCCGGTGTTGGGCGGGGATCTGCCACCGATTGCCACGCATGACTTATTATGGCCGCAATTTCACGCGAGTTGGCCGCTCTTAAAAAATCCTAATCCAACGACATTCCCTGGCGCTGATGCAGTGATTCCCGCATTTGGTATTCCTGCTCTCAATACTTTTTTATTGTTGAGCAGTGCAGCATTCGTCACCTGGGCACACTGGGGTTTAACAAAAAATCGTCGCTGGCAAATTAATTTAGGCTTAGCCATCACTATATTACTGGGTGTGACTTTTTTATGCCTGCAAGCTTACGAATATACGGAAGCATATACTAAACTCAATTTAAAATTATCGAGTGGTATTTATGGCACAACATTTTTTATGTTAACAGGGTTTCACGCGGCACATGTCACGATAGGTTTGACTATGCTCACCGTTATTTTGGTACGCTGTTTAAAAGGTCATTTTCAACCACACCATCATTTTGGGTTTGAAGCAGTGTCTTGGTATTGGCATTTTGTCGATGTCGTTTGGTTGTGTCTTTTTGTATTTGTGTATTGGCTGTGAGAAAAGTGAAATTCTAAATTATTTCAGTTAGAATGTCGCCACACTGTTATTCGCTCACATAACAAGAGGCGACACCATGTTAAATAAGATAAAAATGATAAGCTTAGGTATTCTTTTACTGACGACACACACTGTCTTTGCGACTACGAATCAATTTTTAGCGGTGAGCGACATCCATTTTGATCCCTTTCTAGCCTGCACACCTAACAGCACCTCTTGTGAATTAATTGATACATTACAATCAGTCCCTGGCATCACATGGCATGATATTTTAAAAAAATATGAGCCGGTATCGCAGCCTTTACTACAAGACACTAATATCGATTTGCTGGATTCCTCTTTGACTGACATCGCAAAGCGCGCGAGTGCAGAGCAGCCAAAATTTGTGTTATTGCTTGGCGATTTTCTTGCACATAATTACAAAACAAAATTTATGCAGTATTCCTCTGATAAATCAGAAGCAGCGTATGAACATTTCGTCAGACAAACAAATGATTTTTTAGTGAGTCAGTTTATTAATATTTTCCCTCATACTGACATTTACATGGCTGTCGGAAATAATGATACGTATGAAGATCACTATGTGATTGATCCTAATGGACAGTTCTTCAAAGACATGGCGAGCGCCTGGTCTGCTGGAATACAAGATGAAAATAATCATGCACTGGTACAATCTGAATTTGCCAATGGTGGATATTACACCGTTACCCCTACACAAGATTCTCAGTTACGCTTAATTGTATTGAACAGCATACTGTTTTCTGCAAAAGCTCAAGGGAATAACATTGATAAACAAGCACAAGACCAGCTGACATTTTTACAAAATGCGTTACAACAAGCGCAATCTACCAATCAACATGTCATCATTGCATTACATATCCCCGCAGGCATAGATGTGTATGCTTCGATGAGTGGCAAAACATTTAAAATGATTGAGTTCTGGAATAAGAAATACACTGCTGCGTTTAAGCAATTGATGGAACAATATCAGGCGGAAATTTTAGGCGTGTTAGCAAGCCATGCGCATGTCGACTGGTTAGATAAAATCTCTACTAAAAATGGGATGATTGCAATGACAGGCATCCCTTCTATCTCACCTGTTAACGGTAATTTGCCTTCATACAAGGTATATGATTACAACGATGGCTCCTTACAAAATTTCCAAACTTACACTTTTCATTTGACGGGCGATAAGCAGTGGTCGTTTGAATATGATTTTAACCAGATTTACCAGCCCAATTGTCAAAACTGTCAATTATGGATGGGCATGGAAAATCTTCAATCAACAGGCGCCTTAGCAGATAACTATAAACAATTCTTTGATGGCGGCCAGCACTCGCAACCTATAGGCCAACAATGGCTGCCTTATTACTACTGCCAAACAATGAGCATTACCGCGGATGAGTATCAAGCTTGCTTGAGCGCTCATTCTAGCTAGGGCAGTTATTTTTACTGTTATAGCGGTAATTTTAAGCCATTTCCGCTCTTTTTACTCTAGAATATCTAGAAATCGCCAATAATTACCGCTATAACAGTAAATAAATCGATTTTTCATAGAAATTTAATCTCAAACCCTTTATTATGGCAATTTTTACTGCTATAACAGTAAATATAACCATATCAAAAGGTCGTTTTATGGCTATTAACAAAATATCAAAAGCAGTCCGTTACTTTCGCAAGCAAAGCGGTTTAACACAACAGCAACTGGCAGAATTAGCGGGTGTTGGAAAAACTGTCGTATTTGATATTGAGAAAGGAAAAACGACTATACAGCTTGATAGCTTGCAAAAAGTATTAAGCGTTTTAAATATTCATATCAAACTGGAAACACCTTTTGAATTTTCTCCCGAGGATGAGGCATGAGAAAAGCACAAGTATTAATAAATAATCAGGTCGCAGGTGACCTAGAAGAACTCGCAAACGGGAAATATCGCTTTCACTATCAACCAAATTATAATGGAGCGCCGATTTCTTTAACCATGCCTATCAAAAATCCTATTTACGAATTTAATCAATTTCCCTCTTTCTTCGAAGGTTTACTCCCTGAAGGCGCAATGCTAGAAGCATTATTACGCAAATACAAATTAGATAAAAATGATTACTTCGGACAGTTATTACAAGTCGGAAATGATGTGGTAGGTGCTGTTACAATCAAGGAAATCTTATGAAGCGCTGCCCGATTACTTATGAAATCATTGGCGACCAAGAAGAGTATTCTTCGCGTGGATTAAGATTGCTTTCTCCTCAACTCACACATCTGCAACCCTTAGAATATAGCGCCAAAGAACAGCGCAGCGAAGCCATTGCACGTGCGGGAAAAATGTCTATACAAGGCGTCCAAGCTAAAGTGAGCGCGCAATTAAAAGTAAAAGAAGGCCATTTTGAACTCGTAGATCAGGGTGGGCATTATATTTTAAAACCACAAAGCGAACATTACGCAGAACTTCCAGAAAATGAAGCGCTCACGATGACAATGGCTGCCAGTATAAATATAGAAATTCCTATTCATGGATTAATTTACTGTAAAGATAATAGTATGACTTATTTTATTAAACGTTTTGATCGAATAGGATACCATAAAAAGATAGCCGTAGAAGACTTTGCACAACTTTCACAACAAAGCCGTGATACAAAATACAATAGCTCGATGGAAAAAGTAGTTAAAGTACTAGAGTATTGTACTTGGCCAAAAATTGAAGCTGCTAAATTACTAAAACTCACCTTATTTAATTTTCTTGTGGGCAATGAAGATATGCATTTGAAAAATTTTTCTCTCATTACACATGAAAAAATCACCACACTATCGCCTGCCTATGATTTACTGAATACAACAATTGCGCTCGGGAATGCAAAAGAGGAGCTCGCATTACCTTTGAATGGAAAAAAAAATAACTTAAGGAAGCAGGATTTTTTGCATTATTTTGCAATGGATCAATTACAATTGAATGAAAAAATCATTACTGGCATTCTTGAAGAAATCAAAGAAGCGCTGCCTGGATGGAAACAATTAATAGGAAATAGTTTCCTATCAAAAACCATGCAAGAAAAATACCTCTCCCTGTTAGAAGCAAGAAGTAAGCGGTTGTTGTAGTTAGGATCAGCACAAGAAGGTCCAGCACTACCCATAGCAGGTGTTCGAATATTGAAAAAGAACGTATTTTTGTTTCCAATTTTCGAATTTCGCATTAAAATCGATAAAATTGATTAAAGAGAACCACTATGCCCTGGCTTATTAACGCAACACAATTAGACAAATTCCGCAAAAGTCAAAAAAATCTCATTATCTTGGATGCAAGTTGGCACATGCCTCAGAGCGGCCGTAACGCTCTGCAAGAGTATTTAGATAAACATATTATTGAAGCACAGTTTTTTGATATCGATGCTTTTAGCGATCCAAATCCAGATTTGCCGCACAAACATTTTTTACTCCAAGATGAAAAACTCTTGAGTGAAAAAATCAGCGCGCTAGGCATACGCAATGATTATAAAATTATTTTTTATGATAACAGCCCCTTACACACATCCTGTCGTGCGCTGTGGATGTTTAAAATGTTTGGCCATAATCCGCAGCAACTTTACATACTCGATGGCGGCATGGCGGCGTGGAATCAATATGGCGGCAAAACGGAATCGGGCAATCCAACGATTTCATCTAAATCATACACTGTGAAGTTGCAAAACGAATTTATTCGCACGCTGGCGCAGATGAAAGAAAACTTACATCACCCCAAAGAACAAGTCATCGATACACGACACGCTGTGCGCTATGCGGGCGGCGGTGAAACACGTCCAGGCGTGAGAACCGGCCATCTACCCGGTAGTATTTGTTTTCCTTACACTAGCTTGTTTGAAAAAAATGATTTCTGGCGTCCCTTAGAAAAAATTCGCCAACAGCTCATCGGTATATACGCAGATCCTAATAGCCCTATTATTTCTGCTTGCGGCTCAGGCATCTCAGCACCCACATTGAATTTCGCATTGGATTTAATCGGCAATACGAATAACGCTGTTTACAGTGGCTCATGGGCGGAATGGGGCGCAGAGAAATTGTATCCGGGTGAAACCAGTCTTGAAGAAAGACCCGTCGTGACTAGTTTGGATAATTAAAATCTAGCGAGATCATAAAAAAAATTATTTTATTATGTTAATTTATTTGAGAAATTTATGAGTAGCAGTCACTCAAAGTTAGTATTACCCATACTTGAAATCCCTTCTTCTCCTTCATGGCAATCAACCTCTCAGACCGTGATGCTCGCCCTCACCAAGAAGAAAAGTATTATTTCAGAAGCGAGAGAAATGCTTAGTAGATCAACGAGCTCAAAGCCATCAACACCACGTTCAAAACCATCCACTCCTCGTCTCGCACCATTAGACTTTAGTCAGAGAAATTTAACTAACAATCCCATCATAACAGCGAACCTTACACCATCTGAAAAGCAAACGAAGGTAGAAGAAAAAAAATCACGCGCTGAAGCACCAGAACCAGTTAAGAATGGCATGAAAATTTTGGGTAACATCTTAGCAACTCAAGAAAAAACTAAGCATCGAAAAAGAATTACGATTACCAAACCACCCTTAACCACAAACACTCAACGCACCCCCAAACATAAAGTAAAACGCAACTCCTCTGTACGGTACAAAAAATCATACACTTACGCCAATCTAGCCATCTGTGCACCCATAGGTGGTTCAAATAATATTCGTATAACCTGCCGAATTTCCAATTTTGACGGCGCTTTGCCACACAATATTCGCCTTAAAACAT
>CAJCIZ010000115.1 GCA_903970525.1 Myxococcales bacterium
CAAGGTTGGCGTATGCTGATGGAATCACTTTCAGTGGGTCGATCTATTTCATTGCCTGCGTTGAGTACGGCTTGCGGCAAATTAGCTTATCGCACGACAGGCGCTTATGCGCGCGTGCGCAAGCAATTCAATACTTCAATCTCAAATTTTGAAGGAGTAGAAGAAGCTTTAGGAAATATTGCGGGGCACACTTATACATTAGAAGCGTGTCGCATCATGACAGCCGGTGCCGTGGATCTAAAACTCACGCCAGCTATTGTATCTGCCATCGCCAAATGCCACATGACAGAAAGAAGCAGAATCATCCTCAATCACGCGATGGATGTACATGCAGGACACGCGATACAAATGGGACCTCGAAACTTTTTAGCTTTTCCTTATTCGGCCATCCCAATCAGTATCACAGTGGAAGGTGCGAATATATTAACGCGTAATTTAATTATATTTGGGCAAGGTGCAATTCGTTGTCATCCTTATGTTTTGCGAGAAGTCGAATTAATTTCAGGTGATGCGACGCAAAACGTTGAAGAAATAGATTCCGTGTTACTGTCTCACGTGGGATATGTCACCAGTAATTTAGTGCGATGTATTTGGTTGGGTCTCAGCGCTGGGAAATTAGTATTTTCGCCAGTGCCCGGCAAAACAGCTCGTTATTATAGGCAGTTAACGCGCATGAGTTCAGCGTTGGCGTTGCTTTCAGATCTCAGCATGATGATTTTAGGCGGCAATCTGAAAAGAAAAGAACGTATCTCAGCACGCTTAGGCGATGTGCTAAGTGAGCTTTATCTCGCCTCAACTGTTTTGAAATATTTTCAAGATAACAAACAGCCTGTGACTGATTTAGATAACGTACAGTGGAGTGTAGAGACGTCATTGCATAATATTCAAGTTGCGTGTGATGAGTTATTGCATAACTTTCCGATGCGTTGGTTAGGTAAAATATTACGTTGGTTAATTTTCCCATTTGGTACAGCTTATCGTAAGCCTCAAGATTCTTTAAATCATAGAATTGCCGAGCTCATGTTAACGCCATCGGATTTCCGCGAGCGTCTCACCAAATATTGTTACCAAGACCCAGAAGATCATGATGCGCTCAATCAACTAGAAGCCTCATTTTTACAGAGTTTAGAATTAGATGCAGTGTGGAAAAAATTCCAGATCGCTATTCGCAATGGCACTGTGCCTAACCGTGGCAATTTTGAAGATAAAATTAAAGCCGCCTACAAAGCAAAAGTTTTAACAGATGATGAAACGCGTGCGCTACGCGTATTTGGTCATTTGGAAAGAGATGTGATTAAAGTGGATGAATTTTCATTCGATCTTAATAAAGTATTAACGCCATAAAAGGGATGACTCAAGATGGAAACCAATCAGACTAAACGAGATGTTTATATTGTGGATGGGACACGTACACCTTTTTTAAAAGCAAAAGGTAAACCTGGCCCGTTTTCAGCATCAGATTTAGCGATCAATGCAGGGAGAGAATTATTGGGAAGACAGCGCTTTTCACCGCAAGACTTACATGAAGTGGTGATTGGGTGTGTGATGCCTAGCCCCGATGAAGCCAACATCGCACGCGTGATTGCGTTGCGCTTAGGATGTGGTAAATCGGTCCCTGCTTTTACCGTGCAACGCAATTGTGCTTCAGGCATGCAAGCCCTAGATAGCGCGTTCAAAGATATTGCAGATGGCAAACATGAATTAGTGTTAGCGGGTGGCACAGAAGCCATGAGTCGAGCGCCTTTGCTTTTTAACCAAGGCATGGTGAATTGGTTGGCGGGTTTGTCTAGTGCAAAAGGGCTTCCTGCAAAATTGAAGCAATGGGCTACCTTTCGTCCTGGATTTCTAGCGCCAGTCATTTCATTGTTAAGAGGCTTAAATGATCCTATTGTGAATTTATCCATGGGACAAACAGCAGAAAATCTGGCATACAAATTTGGTATTACACGTGAAGAAATGGATGTGTATTCTTTGGAAAGCCACAGACGACTCGCAGCAGCTCAAGATAATCATTATTTTCCAGAACTGTTACCCACATATGATTATTATGGAAATTGTTTTGAAGCAGATGATGGCGTGCGTCGAGATAGCTCACTAGAAAAATTAGCTGCATTAAAACCTATTTTTGACAAAAAATTTGGGAGTGTGACAGCCGGTAATAGCTCACAAGTGAGTGATGGTGCGGCTTTACTTATTTTAGCGAGTAAGGATGCTGTCAAAAAATATAAATTGCCCGTGATCGCACGCATTGTTGATACGGAATGGGCGGGCGTTGATCCGGCTGAGATGGGATTAGGTCCTGTGTACTCGACGACTAAATTAATGCAGCGCTGCAATCTCACGCGTGAAGATATCGATTATTGGGAAATCAATGAAGCTTTCGCGGCACAAGTATTAGCATGCTTAAGTGCTTGGGAAGATGAAAGTTATTGCAAGCAATTTCTGGGCTTAAATAAAGCTTTTGGACGCATTGATCCTTCACGATTAAATGTTGAAGGCGGCGCTGTTGCGTTAGGTCATCCTGTGGGTGCGAGTGGTGCGCGCATCGTATTAACGTTGGTGCAGATTTTAAAGCGTAAGCAAGCGAATCGCGGTGTCGCAACGATTTGTATTGGTGGTGGCCAAGGTGGCGCAATGTTAATCGAAAATGTTTCTGAGGTGATAGCATGAGCAAAATGCAAACTTATAAGCACTGGCGAATTGAATCAAGCGTTGATGAAATTTTATGGGTGTACTTCGATAAGCAAAACGCATCGGCTAATACCATTGATAAAGAAGTGATGGAAGAATTTTCACTCATTATTGATGTTTTATCCGGAGACAAAAATCATAAAGGTGCGATTATCGCATCAGGCAAAAAAAATGGTTTTATTGCGGGTGCTGATATTGCGCAATTCAGTAAATTTAAAGATATTGATGAGGCGGTCTCTCTGTTGAGAGAGGGACAAGCGATATTTAGCAAATTAGAAGCGTTAAGAATGCCTGTGGTTGCGATGATTGAAGGGTTTTGTGTAGGCGGTGGTTTGGAATTAGCGCTGGCCTGTCATTATCGTGTGGCAGAAGATGGCCCTAAAACGCGCTTGGGCTTGCCAGAAGTCAATTTAGGGGTTCATCCAGGGTGGGGCGGCACTGTGCGCCTGCCACGTTTAATTGGCGCGCCTGAAGCGATGAATTTAATTTTATCGGGTCATACAGTGACGGGTAAAGTGGCTGCGAAATTAGGATTTGTTGATGCAGCTGTTCCTAAGCGTCATTTAGTGACGGCAGCGAAGTATTATGTTTTACAGCATCCAAAACGTCATGAAGCAACTTTACTACAAAATCTGACGAATGCTAAAGGGGTGCGTACAGTGTTGGCCCAATATTTTCGCCACACGTTGCGTAAAAAAGTCAGTCCTCTCCATTATCCTTCTCGCTTTGATGTGGTGGCGAATTGGGAACGGTTTGGTGTGCGTGGCGAAGAACCTTTCGAGAAAGAAGCGCGCAGCTGTGGAAAATTATTTTTTAGCGATACCGCTGAAAATTTAGTGCGTATCTTTTATTTGCAAGAACGTTTAAAAGGCTTAGCGAAAGATACACAATTTTCGCCACAACACATACATGTGATTGGTGCGGGAACCATGGGTGGTGATATTGCAGCGTGGTGTGCTTTTCAAGGGTTTCAAGTGACGTTGCAAGACCGTGAAGCGAAAATGCTTGCGCCTGCGATTAAACGTGCCTATAAACTTTGTAAAGATAAATTAAAAGAACCGTATCTCATTCAAAAAGTCATGGATAGGTTAACGCCAGATGTTGAAGGTTATGGGATGTCGCGTGCAGATGTGATTATCGAAGCGATTTATGAAGATCTGACTGCCAAGCAGGAGTTATTTAAGAAAGCTGAAAGCCTTGCAAAACCTGAAGCGATTTTAGCGACGAATACTTCTAGTATTCCGTTAGATGAAATAAATACTGTTTTAAAGAATCCAGGCAGATTGGTAGGAATTCATTTCTTTAATCCTGTTGCAAAAATGCAATTGGTTGAAGTCGTGCAAGGTAGTCGTACTGATCCTTCGGTTGCAAACAAAGCCATTAGTTTTGTGCGTAAACTGGATAAGTTACCATTACCGGTGAAGAGTAGCCCAGGATTTTTAGTGAATCGTATTTTAATGCCTTATTTGTTGGAAGCGGTGCATTTATTAGATCAAGGTATTCCTATGACGGCGATTGATAAAGCCATGTTGGAATTTGGTATGCCGATGGGGCCTATTACGTTAGCTGATACGGTGGGATTAGATATTTGTCTTTCTGTGGCGAAACATTTGCAGCAATATTTCCCAGGTACTGAAATTCCGCAGAAACTAGTGACGTTAGTTGAGCAGGGTAAATTAGGGCGTAAAACAGGTGAAGGATTTTATCGTTATAAAAAAGATGGCACGCAAATCAAACCTTCGAATGTAGATTACGCGAAACCTTTACAAGATATTTCAGAGCGTTTAGTGACTTGCATGTTGAATGAAGCGTTTGCTTGTTTGCATGAAGGTGTAGTGACTGATGCTGATTTAATTGATGCGGGTATGATTTTTGGTACGGGGTTTGCGCCGTTTAGAGGTGGGCCTATGCATTATGCCAAAACGTTGGGTATCAAGGAAAATGTAGAAGTTCCAGCTATCTAATGACTGGGGTCTCATTATTTTCATATCGCCAGTGTGTCATGCCAGCATGCATTTAGCTGGCATCCAGCCCTTTGTGTGCTCCGGCCTTACCTGTGTAATGGAAAGATGGATGCCAGCTGAAATCACGCTGGCATGACACACTGGCAAAGGGTGGCAGTGATATCGTTACTTACGCCACTTAATATTACATCCCACGCTAGGCTTCTGATCCGCCGACACAGACTTCCCAGCCAGAATGCTATCCAATGCCGCAGATAATTCTTTCCCAGTCACAGGCTGACTATTCCCAGGTGTCGCATCATCAAACCGTCCGCGATAAATACACACTAGTTTATTATCAAACACATAAAAATCCGGCGTACACGCAGCTTGATAAGCTTTAGCAACAGATTGTGTCTCATCAAATAAGTACGGAAATGAATAATGATTCAACTCCGCTTCAATTTTCATTTTTTCTGGTGAATCAGCTGGATATTTTTCTGTATCATTAGAGTTGATCGCAACAAACTGAATGCCTTTTGCTTGATAATGTTTAGCAACATCGACTAATTTTTTTTGTATATGTTTGACATAAGGGCAATGGTTACAAATAAAAGCAATCACAGTGGCTTTATCAGACTTCAGTTGATCTAAGGATAAAACTTTATCTGTTACAGTGTCGCGTAATTTGAAATGAGGTGCTTGCGTACCTAGCGGTAACATTGTTGAAGGGGTTTCAGCCATGACCATCTCCTGATGAGGGTTGAGAAGCGATTATTTTACACAATTGGTCTAATTCCTCAACTTCATTCAGTGAAAAAGTTAAGCCTAATTTTGTTCTGCGCCACAAGATATCTTCCGCTGTGAGTGCCCATTCTTGTTGAATTAAATACGCTACTTCTTTTTGATAAAGATCTGCGCCTATCTTTTTGCCTAAATCAGATAGGCTTGTTGCATTCTGCAAAAATAGTTCAGCCCGTGTCCCATAGTTTTTTGCATAACGAACAGCTAGTTTCTCTGGAAGCCAAGAATATTTATCTTTAAATTTCTTAAGGTAAATTGAAAAATCTTTTTCGCAGATATCTCCGCCAGGTAAGGGCTTATCTTTAGTCCATGCTTTCTTCATCTGCGGGAAAAACTGTCTTAATTTATCTACCGCTTTTTCAGATAATAACCTATGTGTTGTCAGTTTGCCGCTAATGATAGTCAATAAGGGAGTCTCTGCGTTCAGCTGAAACTTGAAATCTCTTGAAAGTTTAGCAGGATTGTTTTCATTTTCATTTTGCAAGCAGCGCACGCCAGCATAAGAATGAATAATATCTTTGCGAGAAATGGATTTCTTGAAATATTGATTAATGGTATCGCAAAGATAAGTTTCTTCTTCGCTTGTAATTTTTATCTTATCGGTGTCCAATGTAAATGGAACATCGGTTGTACCAATTAAAGTAAAATCATGTTGATAGGGGATAGCAAATACAACGCGTTGGTCTGGGTTTTGTAAGATATATGCAAAATCTCCCGAATATAATCGAGGAATAATGATATGACTGCCTTTCACCAATTTAACGCTGAATGGATTGCTGACATGAATCACATTTTTTTGAACTTGTTCGACCCAGGGTCCAGCGGCATTGACTAACACCTTAGCAGTACATGTCGTTATTTTATCAGCGTGTTTGAGTTGTATTTTCCATTGTGAATTTTCATAGTTTGCAGAAACAACTTCAGTGTGCGTTAAAATAGTCGCGCCGTTGTCTTTTGCAGAAAGTGCATTCGCGATGACAAGTCTCGCATCATCTGTTGCGCAATCATAATAGGAAAACCCAAAATCAAATTCTGATGTTAAGGGTAGTCCGCGCTGATCATCATGAAAATCTATTTTTTTTGAGCTACGCACTAAAGGATGAGACGCTAGATGATCATACAAGAATAATCCTATACGCATCATCCATGCTGGCCGTAAATGTTTTTCATAAGGGAGAATAAATTCAAGCGGAAAGACTAGGTGAGGGGCTCTGTGTAATAGTATTTCTCGTTCTTGCAGTGCATTTCGCACTAGGCTAAATTGATAATTCTCTAAGTATCGTAACCCACCATGAATCAATTTGCTGCTAGCAGAAGACGTTGCTGAAGCTAAGTCATTTCTCTCACATAAAACAACCGACAATCCGCGACCCGCAGCATCTGCTGCAATACCAGCCCCATTGATGCCACCGCCAATGATGAAGAGATCTGAGGTTAGTTCCATGGTCCGCTCACAGAGATTGAGATGATTCACTATATCATGAAACGCCTTGTATTCAATATGAACTAAATCAAGCACTAACGGATCATTAGTCCGGTGACTGCGTCAGAAGGGATGCTAGTTACTCACTGCCATGCCAGCATGACACACATTATTACTTTCTCTTTTTGATATCCACAAAATTCCGCTCAACAGGTCCTTTATACAACTGACGTGGACGCCCCAGTTTGTAAGGGCTGCTGATCATTTCATTCCATTGCGTAATCCAGCCTATCGTTCTCGCTAGCGCAAAAATAACCGTAAACATATTAGTCGGAATCCCAATCGCACTCAACGTCACGCCAGAATAAAAATCAACATTCGGATAAAGTTTTCTTTCAATAAAGTAAGGATCTTCCAGCGCAATTTTTTCTAAGGCCATCGCTAATTTGAAGAAAGGATCATCATGCGCACCAACTGCTTCTAATACTTCATAACACGTTTCACGCATCACTTTCGCGCGCGGGTCATAATTTTTATAAACACGATGCCCAAAGCCCATGAGACGGAATTTATCATTTGGGTCTTTTGCTTTTTCAATGTATTTGCCAATATTCTTGATGTCACCAATTTCATGCAACATATTCAGTGCCGCTTCATTCGCGCCACCATGCGCAGGTCCCCACAGTGCGCCAATACCAGCAGAAATACAGGCATAAGGGTTCGCACCCGTTGAACCGGCCAGTCTAACTGTAGAAGTTGAAGCATTTTGTTCATGATCGGCGTGCAATATAAAAATGCGATCTAAGGCGCGCGCTAAAACAGGATTTGGCACAAACTCTTCGCAAGGTGTACCAAACATCATATGAAGAAAGTTTGCGGCATAAGACATATTATTCTGCGGTGGCATAAAAGGCTGCCCGATTGAATATTTGTAACACATCGCAGCAATCGTTGGCATTTTTGCAATTAAACGCAAAGCAGACGTCAGTCTGTGCTCGGGATTTTTAATGTCTAAGGTATCGTGATAAAACGCTGACAGCGCACCAATCACGCCGACCATGATCGCCATAGGATGCGCATCACGACGAAAACCATTAAAAAAGTTTCGCATTTGCTCATGCACCATGGTGTGACGATTCAGTGTTTTGCAAAAATCAGTATATTGCGTGCCAGTAGGAAGTTCACCATTCAGCAATAAATAACAGACTTCCAGAAAATCTGATTTCATGGCGAGCTGGTCAATCGGGTAGCCTCGGTATAAGAGAATCCCTTTGTCGCCATCGATATAGGTGATTTTTGACTCACAGGCCGCGGTGGAGATAAATCCTGGGTCATAAGTGAAATAGCCACTTTTGACGATTTCGCTGACGTCTATGACATCGGGCCCTAGGGTTCCTGACAGAATATCTAGTTCAATCGTTTTGCCATCAATCGTGAGTTTTGCTTTTCTGTCTGCCATAGTGGGATCCTTGAGTGGTGAATTTAACTATATGAATTCGCTAGGCAGATGTCAAATACACCACAATCGATAAATCCCTGATAGATCGTTTGATTTGATTGCCATAGCTGGCTTATAATAAACAGGTTTTTTGAGAACTCTGCTCACTAATTGCGAGCATAACAATACAATGAGGGACATTGCACTGTGAATGATCAAAGACCTAAGAACCTAAATCTATTTACGATACGATTTCCTATCCCTGCGATAGTGTCTATCCTGCATCGCATATCAGGAATTGTGTTATTTCTGATCATACCGCTGGCGCTTTCTGCACTCAGCTGTTCATTATCCTCACAAGAGCATTTCCAAGCATTACACCAAGATATGACGAGTCATCCTGCCAAAATTATTATTTGGATTTGCTTAATGCCGTTTATTTATCACTTTGTGGCTGGTATTCGTCACTTATTGATGGATGTGAACGTAGGGGTTGGGCTAACAAGCGGGCGTGTCACGGCCATCTTGACGATGTTGATCTCAATTATTCTGATACTCTTAACAGGTGTTTATTTATGGTGAAATCCGTTCTAGGCGTTAATCACCGCGGGCTGCGTGACTGGATAGTCCAGCGAGTCTCAGCCATTATGTTAGCGATTTATTTTGTGGGGATGAGCGCGTATATTCTGACCCATCCGCAATTAGATTATCAGACCTGGCATAGCTTATTCAGTCATGCCTGGATGAAAATTTCCACGCTGATCTTCATTCTAGCCTTGTTATTTCACGCCTGGGTTGGCATGTGGACAATTTTCACAGATTACATCAAGCAAGCCGGTTTAAGCTTTTTATTGCAAATACTGGTCATCGTGGGACTCATCGCCTGTTTTTTCTGGGCATTACAGATTTTATGGGGTATTTAAACAATGAATCTGGCAACACAAACATTTGATGCTGTTATCGTTGGCGGCGGCGGAGCAGGGTTACGTTCTTCGATTGAGCTCGCACAATCTGGATTACGCGTCGCGGTCATCTCTAAAGTTTTTCCGACTCGTTCACATACGGTGTCCGCACAAGGGGGCATTAATGCAGCGCTAGGTAATACAGATGGCAGCGATGATTGGCGTTGGCATATGTATGACACCGTCATGGGTTCTGATTTTTTAGGGGACCAAGATGCGATTGAGTATATGTGTAAAAATGCACCGGACTCGATTTATGAGCTGGAGCACATGGGATTACCGTTTTCACGTTTAGATAATGGCAAGATTTATCAACGCGCCTTCGGCGGACAAACCAGAAATTATGGAAAAGAATTAGTGCATCGTACGTGTTGTGCGGCAGACAGAACCGGTCATGCCATGTTACACACCATGTATCAAAAAAATCTGCAAGTGAACACGAAGTTCTATAACGAATGGTTTGCAATTGATTTAGTTAAAACAGACAAAGGCATTGCGGGTGTAATCGCAATGTGTATAGAAACAGGCGAAGTTATTTTTATCAAAGCGCGTGCAACAATTTTAGCAACTGGCGGCGCAGGGCGAATTTTCCAATCAACAACTAATGCGCACATCAATACAGGTGATGGTTTCGGTATGGCGTTGCGCGCGGGCTTACCGCTGCAAGATATGGAATTTTGGCAATTTCACCCAACCGGTATTGCCGGTGCAGGTGTGTTAATCACAGAAGGGAGTCGCGGTGAAGGTGGTTATCTCATCAATAAAGATGGTGAGCGCTATATGGAACGTTATGCGCCGCATCTTAAAGATTTATCTTGTCGAGATGTTGTGGCACGTTCATCCATGATAGAAATTCGTGAAGGTCGTGGCGCGGGTCCAAAAGGTGAATACGTCTTGTTGAAATTAGATCATCTCGGTGAAGAAGTGATAAATAAACGCTTGCCGGGTATTCGTGAATTATCGATGACATTCGCTGGTGTGGATCCGTTAAAAGAACCTATTCCAGTGATACCAACGTGCCACTACTTAATGGGTGGTATTCCAACCAATATTCACGCGCAAGTTTTAACGCTGGATAAACACAATAATGACCACATTGTAGAAGGATTATATGCTGCGGGTGAATGTGCTTGTGTTTCTGTACACGGTGCAAATCGTTTAGGCGCAAACTCTTTATTAGACTTGATTGTGTTTGGTCGTGCCGCTGGACTTCATGTACAACAAAGCATACGCGAAGGCTTAGAATTCCGCGAACCTTCACAATCCGATTTAGAAGCAGCAATGGTGCGTTTAAATCGTTGGAACACAAACACGAAAGGTGAAAGTGTTGATGAAATTCGCACAGAATTACAAAAAGTTATGCAAGATGATTTTGGTGTGTTCCGTACAGCAGAATATATGAAATCGGGATTTAAAAAATTAGAAGCCTTACAAGATCGTTTACAATACGCAGTCATTAAAGATAAAAGCCAAGCTTTTAATACAGCGCGCATTGAAGCATTAGAATTAGATAACTTAATGGCAACCGCTATTTCAACAGCATATCTCGCGAATGAACGCACAGAAAGTCGCGGTGCGCATGCGCGTTATGATTATCCTAATCGTGATGATAAACATTGGTTGAAACATTCCGTTTATTTTGCAGATGGTCGCATTGCATTTCGTCCCATTAACATGAAACCCCATGAAGTTGCGCCAATTAAACTTCAAGAACGCGAACAATAGAGGATAGAGACATGCGCTTTTCTATTTATCGTTATAATCCAGAAACGGATAAAAAACCCTACATGCAAGATTATGATGTAGATGTGAAAGAATATAATTGCCAGATGGTATTAGATGCATTGATGGCCATCAAAAATCACATGGACGACACCTTGTCATTCAGACGGTCTTGCCGCGAAGGTGTTTGTGGTTCAGATGGTATGAATATCAATGGCAAAAATGGGTTGGCTTGTACGATGCCTCTTACCTCGTTGAATGAGCCTATTGTCATTCGACCGTTACCGGGTTTGCCTGTTTCGCGTGATTTAATTGTCGACATGTCACAGTTTTATAAGCAATACGAAAAAGTGCACCCTTATTTGCAAAACAATGAGCCATTGCCTGCGAAAGAACGCTTACAATCACCCGAAGAGAGAGCCAAACTGGATGGGCTTTACGAATGTATTTTATGTGCTTGTTGTTCAACTTCTTGCCCTTCATTCTGGTGGAATCCAGAAAAATTTGTGGGCCCTGCGGGATTATTACAAGCTTATCGTTTTATCGCTGACAGTCGCGATACAGAAACCAATACGCGTTTAGCAGGATTAGCAGATCCCTTCAGTGTGTTTCGTTGCCGCGGCATTATGAATTGCGTTGATGTCTGCCCTAAAGGATTGAATCCAACGAAAGCAATCAATCACATTAAAGAGTTAATGTTAGCTGAAACTGTATAACAAATTAAGTTAATCCGGAAATGCAAATGAAAGAACAAACAATGCAAGATTTATGGCAAGATTCTTATCTCTCAGGCGGAAGTGACTCTTATCTTGATGAACTGTATGAGACTTTTTTAAAAGATCCTAATGCAGTGACACCAGAATGGCGAAATTATTTTAACCAAGTTGCAAATCCGAATGATGTTCCTCATGCGGATATCCGTGAGTATTTCGCACAACTTGCCAGACAGCCTTCAAAACAAGTTATAGTTCATGGTGGAGATTTACAGCAAGAACAAAAACAGGGGAAAGTCATTGATTTAATCAATGCTTATCGCAGTTATGGACATTTACAAGCAAATATTGATCCATTAGGTGTTTACACCGGTGTCGATAACCCCACGTTAGAATTATCTTATTATGGTTTTTCAGATGCTGATTTGAATACACAATTTAGCGTCGGGACTTTTCTCGGACTGAAAAAAACAACAGCAACTTTGCGCGAAATTTATGAGGCATTACGCAAAACCTATTGCAATACTATCGGTATTGAATACATGCATATCAACCAAGCAGATGAAGTGTCTTGGTTTCAACAACGTATGGAACAAGTGTGGCCGCATTTCACACCGACAAAAGAAGAAAAACTGCGAATTTTAGATCGTTTAGTCGTGGCCGATGGATTAGAAAAATATTTAGGCTCTAAATATGTAGGTCAAAAACGTTTTTCATTAGAAGGTGGCGATAGCTTAATTCCATTGATGGATACACTCGTCAATCGTGGTTCAGAAAATGGCATAAAAGAAATTATTGTCGGCATGGCACATCGTGGCCGCATAAACGTATTAGTGAATATTTTAGGAAAAGATCCACAAGAAGTTTTTGCCGGATTTGAAGGTAAGAGTGCAGATGAATCTCATTCGGGTGATGTTAAATATCACATGGGATATTCTGCAGACTTGAAAACTAACACGGGTTCTGTGCATCTTGCTTTAGCGTTTAATCCTTCACATCTCGAAATCGTTTCTCCGGTCGTGCAAGGTTCTGTCCGTGCTAGACAGCGTCGACGTCGTGATACAGAGCGTAAATTAGTAATGCCTGTGCAATTACATGGTGATGCTGCGTTTTCAGGACAAGGTGTAGTCGCAGAAACGTTTAACATGTCACAAGCACGTTGGTTTCAAGTCGGTGGCTCGATTCATATTGTGATAAATAACCAAGTCGGTTTTACCATCAGCAATCCACAAGATGCGCGTTCAACGTTATATTGCACTGATATTTCTAAAATGGTGGGCGCTCCTGTATTACATGTTAATGGCAATGATCCTGAAGCGGTATTTTTTGCGGGACAAATCGCAACTGATTATCGCAACCGTTTTAAACGCGATATCGTGATTGATTTAGTGTGTTATCGTCGACATGGCCATAATGAAGCAGACGAACCTTCGGCAACGCAACCGCTCATGTATAAGATCATTAAAAATTTACCACCCACCTGTACATTGTATGCAAATAAGTTAGTACAAGAAGGTGTGATTGATGATAAGAGAGAACAACAAATCTTAAGTGAATACCGCAAATTATTAGATTTGGGTAAAATAGTTGTTGATACAGTTCAAGACAAAAGTATTTATGAATATTCTGTGACATGGGATAAATTTCTCGGCACCGATTGGTCAACACCTGCTGTGACGGCAGTGCCAGCCAAACGTTTAAAACAAGTGGCAAAAAAGCTAGAAGAATTACCAGAAGGTTTTGTCGTGCAACCGCAAGTGAAAAAAATGCTGGAAGCCAGACAAAAAATGACAGAGGGTGAATTGCCACTAAACTGGGGTTATGCGGAAACATTAGCTTATGCCACTTTATTAGAAGATGGCTTCCCAATTCGCTTATGTGGGCAAGATGCAGCGCGCGGCACATTTGCGCATAGACATGCTGTGTTGCATGATCAAAACACCGATAATATTTACATCCCATTAAGTCACATCAAACCCGATCAAGTTCAAATTAATATTGTCGATTCTTTGTTGTCCGAAGAAGCAGTGATGGCTTTTGAATATGGTTTTGCAACAGCTGAACCGAATAACTTAGTCATCTGGGAAGCGCAATTCGGTGATTTTGCCAATGGTGCGCAAGTGGTCATTGATCAATTTATCAGTTCCGGCGAACAAAAGTGGAAACGGCATTGTGGTTTAGTGTTGTTATTACCGCATGGATATGAAGGCGCAGGCCCTGAGCATTCTTCTGCGCGCTTAGAGCGATATATGCAACTCTGTGCGCAAGACAATATGCAAGTCTGTGTGCCATCAACGCCTGCGCAAATGTTCCATATGTTACGTCGTCAGATGGTGAGACCTTATCGCAAGCCATTAATTGTGATGACACCAAAGAGTTTACTGCGAGCGCCTTTAGCGGTATCTACATTATCAGATCTCACAGATGGTGAATTCCAATTAGTGATTCCTGAAATTGATGATTTGCCAGCTAAACAAGTGGATCGCGTTGTGCTGTGTTGTGGAAAAGTGTATTACGATTTGCTTGAAAAACGTCGTCAGGCAAAATTGAATAATGTTGCAATATTACGTGTCGAGCAGTTATATCCATTTCCAGCAGAACGACTGAAACAAGTATTGGCGCCTTACCAACACGTTAAAAAATTCGTATGGTGTCAGGAAGAACCTAAAAACCAAGGCGCATGGTTTGCAGTGCAACATGATTTGTTGGACTGTCTGACCAAAGGACAAGACTTGAATTATGCAGGAAGAGCTTCTGCTGCGTCACCGGCTGCAGGTTATCCTTCTGTGCATCAAAAAGAACAAGAAGGTTTGGTGAACCAAGCTTTAACAAAAGATTTCATAACTTAATAAAAGGAAAAATCTCTCATGGCAATCGAAGTCAAAGTCCCGATGTTGCCCGAGTCTGTTGCTGATGCAACTATTTCAACTTGGCATAAAAAAGTAGGCGATACCGTAACGCGTGATGAGAACATTGTCGACCTTGAAACAGATAAAGTGATGCTAGAAGTGCCAGCACCCGCTGATGGCGTAATAAAAGAAATTATCAAGCCAGCAGGTGAAATCGTTCAAGCCAATCAAGTCATTGCAGTGATTGAAGCGGGCAAAGCTGCTGCACAACCTAGCAAAGCAGAACCTGCCAAAGCGGAACCTGTCAAAGAAGCCGCTCAAGCCCCATCGGCCAATAAAGGCGTTGCCGCTGCAGCATTGAGCCCTTCTGTACGCAGAGCGGTTGCAGAACATGAAGTTGATGTTTCGCAAGTGAAAGGGACTGGTAAAGGTGGAAGACTGACTAAGGAAAATGTGATGGCTATACTCGATCAAGCAACACCTGCGACAACAGCGGGTGCAGGGTATCGTGCTGAAAAACGTGTGCCGATGACACGTATGCGCGCGCGTATTGCGGAAAGATTATTGGAAGTGAAACAAAGTACTGCGATGCTGACTACTTTCAACGAAATCAATTTACAACAAGTCATTGAATTGCGTAATCGTTACAAAGATAAATTTGAAAAGACGCACAATACTCGTTTAGGATTCATGTCATTTTTCGTAAAAGCCGCTGTTGAAGCCTTAAAACGTTTCCCTGCAGTGAATGCTTCTATTGATGGCAATGATATTGTGTATCACGGTTATTTTGATATTGGTGTTGCGGTATCAACGGATCGCGGATTGGTTGTGCCAGTCTTACGCGATGCCGATCAAATGAGCATGGCAGAAATTGAAGCGAAAATTTCAGAATTTGCGACCAAAGCACGTAATGGCAAATTAACGCTGGAAGAAATGCAAGGTGGGACATTTACGATTACAAACGGTGGTGTATTTGGATCATTATTATCAACGCCTATTTTAAATTCGCCTCAAAGCGGAATTTTAGGCATGCATAAGATTGACCAAAGACCGGTTGCGGAAAATGGTCAAGTTGTCATTCGCCCTATGATGTATATTGCATTGTCATATGATCATCGCATCATTGACGGTAAAGATTCAGTGACGTTTTTAGTCTCGATAAAGGAATTGCTGGAGGATCCGGCAAGGTTGTTATTGGAAGTGTAGTTGGAAGAGTCGTTAATTAATTTTATTAAAGAGAGAACACGCTAATGAATTTACATGAGTACCAAGCCAAGCAACTTCTGGCAACCTACGGCTTACCCGTCTCAACTGGTGAAGTCGCACGAAATGTTGATGAAGCACTGAAAATCGCAGACAAACTTGGCGGTAAACGCTGGGTAGTCAAAGCGCAAGTACACGCAGGTGGTCGCGGTAAAGCGGGCGGTGTGAAAATTGTTTCAACCAAAGATGAATTAGCCACTGCAGCTAAAGCCATGTTAGGCACACGTTTAGTGACCTATCAAACGGATGAAAAAGGCCAACCCGTTCATCAAGTATTAGTTGAAGAACCGTGTGATATTGCAAAAGAACTCTACTTAGGCGCAGTGATCGACCGTACAAAACAACGCATTGTCATCATGGCTTCCACAGAAGGTGGCGTTGAAATTGAAAAAGTCGCTGAACACAATCCAGAAAAAATTCTGTATGTCACAGTGGATCCTTTGGTTGGTGTGCAACCTTTTCAAGCGCGCGACTTAGCGTTTTCTTTAGGATTGCAAGGCGATCAAATTAAGCAATTCACCAAATTGTTATTAGGTTTAGGCAAAATGTTCGTAGAATGTGATTTCAGTTTATTAGAAATCAATCCATTAGTGATTACCAAACAAGGCAATTTATTGTGTTTAGATGGTAAAATTAACATTGATGATAATGCTTTATTCCGCCAACCTAACATTCGTGACTTACGCGACATCACACAAGAAGATGACCGCGAAAATCGCGCTCGCGATTGGGAATTAAACTATATTGCTTTAGACGGTAATATCGGTTGTATGGTGAATGGCGCCGGCTTGGCCATGGCGACCATGGACTTAGTGAAACTTCAAGGTGGTAATCCCGCAAACTTCTTAGACGTAGGCGGTGGAGCAACCAAAGAACGCGTCACAGAAGCCTTCAAAATTATTTTATCCGATGAAAAAGTCAAAGCGATTCTCGTCAATATTTTCGGCGGCAT
>CAJCIZ010000116.1 GCA_903970525.1 Myxococcales bacterium
GTAAAGCGTGGTTTTAGGTGATGAGTGAGGTGGGGGTGGGAGGGTTTGATATGAAAAAAAGGTGCTTTGTACTTCCTATACTCTGACTTTAAAGAAATCATTAACGAAGCTAAAGCAGATAGTGATATTTTAGATTATTATTTTTTTTCAAAACTAGCTCATTTATTCATCTCACAAAACATTTCTGATCCCTGGTTTTTTATTTTAAGATATAATATTTATCACTTAAACGCAGCAGCCATTTTTTTATCTGGAATAAACCTTGAATTTGGTATTAAATCACAAGATATTACAGATGAGCAATTGTTCAAGACATTTTGTCTTCTTGGAGAATCAAAAGAGATACATAGTATCAAATCATCTCGCGATAAAAACAATGAACCAAAATTAATAAAAGAATTAAGAACCAGATCAACTCCATATCATAATCACCAATTATTTTGCCAAGAGACGAAACAAACACCTGTGAACTTCGATCAATTTCGAATTTCAGCTAAAATAAGCATGCCTGTTTTACTTTTACAATTTAACAGCTTTCTTACCCATAAAGGCACTCGCAAGGAAATAAACCCTACTGAGTTGACTTTTCTTGTGGCCTCTTATCTGATTGGCCCTATGCCTTATGAAGAGTACAGCTTTTTTAGATCACGCCATATGGAAATTCGCAAAAAAACCAAATTGTTGCGCGATAACACTAATAATGCAGACAATGAGAAAAATTCTAAAATCACATGCGGTTAGCAACTTAATGTTACTGAAAAATTTAAACTTGATCAATTCTACACTTTGTTGAACGACAGGATTGCTAGTATGAAACAAGAATCGGCGGCAACCTCTAATGCCATTTCCGATCCCGATAAGCAACGATATAGTTAGATATGATAAAAAATGCAATTAATCCAAAAACAAAGGATGAAATCGTAAAACTCATCAAAGAAAATTGAAAATAGCTAAAGTACGCATTCATTATTGTCAGAATGACTGCAAAGAGAATGGCTTGCATAACCCCCAGCATAGATGCCAGCATCACGTGTGAATAACCTTTGATAGACATGATCAGTCGCATGATACAGCCGTTCGCTATACCAACACCTAATGTATGGATAAATAGTCCTGCTATAACAATGTCAATATTCTTCGATCCCAACAAACTAATAGTTAATCCAGTCATTAATATATAATTACCTAGCTTGACGATTGAGTACAGTTTAAATCGACCCACAATGAATTGCATTAAAATGCTGGACACAGAGAGTCCACCAATACTGATTAATTGATAAATAACATAATGCGTGTAATCCTGATGAAGATGATAAAGAATCAAATTTGGCGCTAGCCCAATCCATATCAGCAACGTTGAGATAGAAAACACCGAACAGAGCATCCCTTGAAAAAATTCTTTATTTTTAATAACCGATCCATATTGCGCTGTTAATTCTCGAAATCCGATTTTTGTTTTGGGCAAGTTATCTTTTGGTATTGTTGAATAGAGCCCAATCAACGTGATAACACCGAGAATCGCAGTTAAGATGAATATATACTGCCAAGATAATAAACTCACAATGATGCTGCCTATTAATGGCCCAAGAAGCGGCGCAAGCAAGCTCACATTGGCCATCAAGGCAGCGCAGCTTAATTGCATTTTTATCGTTAAAATATTCATGTATTAACGCATAACCAATGGCAATAATAGACATGCCTGACCCTTGGAAAAAACGCCATAAAATAAACTGATGAATATTGTGACTGAAAAGTATAACAATCGTAAAAATCAAAAATAATAAATTACCGGCCAACATGATGAGCCGTTTACCATGCCGTTCAGATAAAAATCCAGCTATGATTAAAAAAATTCCATTTCCTAAAATATAAAAACTGAGTGATAACGCTACATAGCTGAGCGGCGCATGAAAATCATTAACAACTTGAATCATGCCCGGCATGATCATGTCGTTTGCAGAATAGGTCGCGAATTCATATAAAACTAAAAATAAGGCAAATAAATACATAGATTAATCCTCATTATAATTTTATGTATCTCATGACATATTATTATTTAGAAAGGGAAAATTAATGTTTCTGTCCTATCTGAGATAGGTGTAGATGGCAAGAAAGAACATGCTTCGGAAGCACTCTATTCTAGCAAAAAATTTGGCTTCAAGTAACCCCAATCAACCGTGCAAGCATACGTTCTGACAGAGGTTTAGAGCCACAGAGGGGCTCTTAGTCTCTTCCTCAGAGCTTAATAATCTATTACAATTCCCCATCAGTTCAGGCCAGCCACAGGAGCTCACCATGAAACACCCCGTCGTGCATTTTGAAATCGGATGTCGCAATACACAAAAAACACAGAGTTTTTACCAAGAGTTGTTTGCATGGGATATGCAAGCCATGGGGCCCGCTGTCATGATTGCTGGTGAATCTGGTGGAATTGGTGGTCATATTAACTCTCTTGGCCATGAACCCCACAACTATACTTTGTTTTATGTCCAAGTGGATGACATTGCTGCAAGTCTTGCTAAAGCAGAAAAACTAGGCGGAAAAGTTATCGTACCAGAAGTTGAAATCCCAACAGGATTCTTTGCTTGGTTTGCCGATCCTGAAGGCAACACAGTCGGCGTATGGAAACCTAAAAGTGCCTGAGATAACTTCGCATCTATTTTTGCAATTAGCAGCCATCTTGGCTTTTTGTCGTCTGTTGTCTTATGTCGGTACACGCTACTTTGGTCAAGCCGATGCGGTTTGCGAAATGATTGCGGGCATTATATTAGGTCCTTCGTTACTTGGACTGCTTGCACCCTCTTTTCAGCAATGGCTGTTTCCTTCCATGCACATCATACAATCGGATGGGACTAGTTATATCAATCCTGCTATGAATGTTTTGTATTCCATTAGCCAAATTGGTTTGATTATTTATATGTTTCTGGTGGGATTAGAGTTTGATCCTGCCTTACTCAAAAACAGAGGCAAAGGAATTGCATTAGTCGCGGGTGGTGGCATTCTTGTGCCTTTTATCCTCGGTTTTTTATTTGCGTGGAAAGGCCATACTGCTGGCGTTTGCAATATGCTTTTTGTGGCGACCTCGGGTGATGTTGTTGGCGCGTTTTTTATTGGTATTGCAATTTCCATGACAGCATTTCCTATGCTTGCGCGCTTACTCTATGATCGCGGCTTGGCGAATACAAATTTTGGAGCGTTAAGCTTAGCCTCTGGCTCGATTGGTGATGTCATCGGTTGGTGTTTATTAGCTATCATGCTCGCTTTCTTAAAAATGAATTTGAATATCGCATTAATCGCAATTATAGGCGGGATTTTATATTCTGGATTTATGCTAACACTCGGTCGTAAACTGATTGCACTTTTTTTCGCAAAAATTGCCTCTAAACAACATGTCAATACAACCTTAACTCAACTCTTAGTATTTCTCATGATTTGCGCGTGGACAACGGACAAATTGGGTCTTCATGCGATTTTTGGCGTGTTTATTGCCGGTATCGCAATGCCTAAAATGGCATTAACAGAATTAATTCGTGATAAAATTGAAGGTGTCACAGTTGCCTTTTTATTACCGGTATTTTTTGTTTATTCAGGATTAAATACGCAAATTGGTTTGATTAATACGCCGACATTATGGCTAGTGACTTTAATTATTGTTTTTATCGCTGTTGCGGGAAAGCTCGTTGCCTGCACGCTCGCCGCAAGAATGGCCGGAGAAAGCTGGCGCGATTCTATGACAGTTGGTTCACTAATGAATTGCCGTGGTTTAATGGAATTGATTATTCTTAATATCGGATTGGAATATCAAATCATCACTCCCCCACTTTTCAGCATTATGGTATTTATGACTTTAGTGACAACATTTATGACTACGCCGCTATTTAATGCTATTTATTTGAAAAAACCGCTAGGTTAATATAAGAAAATTAAATCACTCGGACTCTTTACCATGATTTAATTATGTCAATATAGTTCTATTAAATAGAACGATCGTTCTACTTTAAATGACTGCATGTAAAGTTTAGGACCAGGTGCTATATTAGGTTCATCGCCAAAAAATCATTTTTGACCTACAATGAAAACTGAGATTTATTTTCAGTAACCTCGTTTTTCTTAATTACACTCTTCGTTTTTTCTCTAAAAAATATAAAGCGCGCGCTAGGTGCATCATTCCAAAAAATTTCATTTGCGCCACCCAGAGGCTTAATGCCATTGATTTCAACGAGTCTTGAGATAAAAGTCTTGTAACTCACGGCAAAAATGACGAGATTTGAATTGGCTTTTTGTGAAACTTTGGGGTCAATATAATAAATGAAATCTGATTTTGTTTTTGCATATCCCGCTTTTGTTGCACCTATGACACGAGTTGAAAACACCTTACCGTAATGGCACTACGCACGTGATTTTTGAGCCGCTGGGCAAGTATCGTCAAACAATCGAGCGATAAAAAGTCGACAGATGAAGAAGTAAAAACAGAAGGGGAAAAACGTGCTGCGATGACATGGGCTGCTCGTTTAAAGCGCGT